>JASHUI010000674.1:0-6596 GCA_030040095.1 Streptosporangiaceae bacterium
GCCTCGGCGGCCGCGGCGGCCGCGGCGCCGACCGGCGCGTACTGGCCGCGCAGCAGCTCGCCCGCCTTCGCCGACCAGGGCAGCAGCTCGCAGTCGAGGGCGAGCCAGTCGGTGCCGAGTTCCTGCCATAGCCCGGCCGCCCCGATCGCGGCGGTCACCCGGGCCAGGACCTCCTGCTCGACGGCGCGGTCGGCGAAGAACGCCCGCCCGGTCCTGGTGTAGATCACCCCGGCACCGGCCCCGTCGATGCCGAACCGGCGGGCGGCCACGGACTCGTCGGCGCAGGCGATCACCACCGCCCGCGAGCCCATGTGCTTCTCCTGGCAGACCACGTCGGACACGCCCGCGGCCCGGTAGCCGCCGAACGCCTCCCTGGGGTGCTCCAGGAGGCCGGGCGCGTCGGAGGTCGCGGGCGGCGACATGGTCGGCGGCAGGTAGATCAGCCAGCGAGGGTCGATCGCGAACCGGCTCATCACCTCGAGCGCGGCGATCGCGTTCTCCTCGCGGACGGTCACCGTCGACCCGGTCAGCCGGGTCTCGATGATCCGCTTGCCGGTGACGTCGGCTATGTCAAGCTCGGCGGGCCCGCGTTCGGCGGCGGCGGACCCCGCGGGCCCGGCGGGCCCGGCGGCGGCCAGGGGTCGGGCGGGCTGGTAGTAGACCTCGGCGGCCGGCACCGAGACGACCTCCCGCTCCGGGTACCGCAGCGCGGTGAGCCTCCCGCCGAACACGCAGCCGGTGTCCAGGCAGATGGTCCCGTTCACCCACTCCGGCTCCGGCACCGGCGTGTGCCCGTAGACGACCATGGCCCGGCCGCGGTAGTCGCGGGCCCAGGGGTAGCGGACCGGCAAACCGTACTCGTCGGTCTCCCCGGTGGTGTCGCCGTAGAGGGCGAACGCCCGGACCGCCGCCGACGCCCGCCCGTGCATGGCCGCGGGCAGCCCGGCGTGCGCGACCACCAGCCGGCCGTCGTCGAAGACCACGTGGCCGAGCAGCCCGTCCATGAACGCGGCGGCCCGTTCGCTGAACCCGTCCGGCTCCCCGGCCAGCTGCGCCAGGCTGATCTCCAGCCCGTGGCTGACCGTGACGTTCCGGCCGCGCAGCGCCCGGACCAGCTTGACCTCGTGGTTGCCGGCCACCGACAGCCCGGATCCCTCGGCGGCCATTCCCATGACCAGCCGGAGCACGGCCGGCGTGGCCGGCCCGCGGTCGACCAGGTCGCCCACGAAGACCGCGGTGCGGCCCTCGGGATGGCGGGCCGAGGCGCCGTCGGCGTCCACCGTGTACCCGAGCCTGCCGAGCAGCTCGGTCAGCTCGGCGAAGCATCCGTGCACGTCGCCGATGATGTCGAACGGGCCGTGGTCGGCCTTCCGGTCGTTCCACAGCGGTTCCCGCAGCACCGTGGCCGTGTCCGCCTCTGCCTCGCCGCGCAGCACGATGACCCGGTGAAACCCCTCCTGGCGCAGGCCGCGCAGGCCGCGGCGCAGCTGGGCCTGCTGCTGGCGCAGCACATGACCGCCGAACGCGCGGTCCGGCCGGGCGGCGTTGCGCGTCGCGCACACCGCCTCGGGCACGTCGAGGACCACCGCCACGGCCAGCACGTGGTGGGCGCGGGCCAGCTCGACCAGCGGCCGGCGCGCGGCCGGCTGCACGCTGGTGGCGTCGATCACCGTCAGCCGTCCCGCGGCCAGCCGCTTGCCCGCGATGAAGTGCAGCACGTCGAACGCGTCGGCGCTGGCCGACTGATCGTTCGGATCGTCGCTGACCAGGCCGCGGCAGGCGTCGGACGAGATCACCTCGGTGGGCCGGAAGTGCCGCGCGGCGAACGTCGACTTCCCGGAGCCGGACACGCCGACCAGGACCACCAGCGAGAGGTCGGGGACCTTGATGACGGTCATCGGCGCAGCACCGCCATCTGCGAAGGGCAGCCCACGCTCGCGCCGTCGGGCCCGGTGCCCTCCGGCCCGATGCCGGAGAGCTCGGCCCGGTAGCCGTGCCGGGCGGCGACGCCCTCGGCCCAGCCGCCGAACTGCGCCCGGTCCCACTCGAAGCGATGGTCGGCGTGCCTGAAGCTCCCGGCGGGCAGCCCGTCGAACAGCGCGTTGTACTCGGCGTTCGGCGTGGTCAGGACGACCAGCCCGGGCCGGGCATCGCCGAACAGGGCGCGCTCGAACGCGCCGAGGCGCGGCGGGTCCAGATGCTCGATGACCTCGACCACCGCGGCGGCGTCGAAGCCGCGCAGCCGGGCGTCGCGGTAGGTCAGCGAGCCGTGCAGCAGCTCTACTCGCTCCCGCTGCCGGGGTGCCATGCGGTCCAGGTGCAGCCGCCGCCCGGCCGCCTCCAGCGCCCGGTAGGAGACGTCCAGGCCGACCACGCGCTGCAGCGAGCGTTCCTTCAGCAGCTCGGCGAGCAGCCGCCCGGACCCGCAACCGAGATCCATAACGCTCCGGGCCCCGCTGGCGGCGACAACGCCGAGCACCGCGGTCAGCCGCTGCTCGTGCAGGCTGACCTGGCGCTCCACCGACTCCTCCCGCGCGTCGGCCTCCTGGTCGGCGCGATCGGGATCGCCCGCCTCGTCGGCGACCAGCGCGGCCAGCGCGTCCCTGGTCAGGCGCTGGTCGTGGCGCAGGTACCGGCGGGCGATCAGGTCGTGGTCCGGGTGCGCGGCCAGCCACTGCCCGCCGCGCCGGAGCAGCTTGTCCACCTCGTCGCTGCCGACCCAGTAGTGCTTGTCGTCGTCTAGCACGGGCAGCAGCACGAAGAGGTGCTCGAGCAGGCTTCGCAGCCGGACCTCGCCGGTCAGCCGCAGCGCGAGGTACGGGCTGTCACCCCAGTCGGGAAACATCGGGTCCAGCGGCAGCGACCGCGCCTGGATCGTGTAGCCGAGCGGCTCGAACAGCCGGCGGGCCAGGCTCTCCCCGCCGCGGCACGGCACGACGGGCAGCCGGGCCTCGAGCGGGATCGCCCGGTCGGCCAGTTCCTGCCGTTCCTTGCTGCGGCCGGTCATCGCGGTGCCGAACAGCCGGCCGATGGCGACGGAGAGGAAGGACGACGCCACATAGGGCCGGTCGTTGACGTAGTGGGCCAGCGCGAACCTCGAGGCGGCCGCGCGGCGCCGGTCCCTGACCAGCCCGACCGGGTCGACGTCCACCAGCACGGCGGCCTCGCAGCGCTGGTCGCTGGCCTCGGGAAAGACCACGCGGGCAATGCCGAATCCGAGTTCGGCGACGTGCTGGCGACCGGGGTTCTTGTGCAGCAGAAACCCCAGGTCGGTGGCGGGCCGGTGGGTGGTCGAGATGGTCAGCAGCACTCGCGCTTCGCCCCGGATTCACTGAGCGGTTTGTCGCGGCTCGCGGCCGTCGGCCGGCGGCCGGCTGTCGGCGCCGTCGTGGCCGTCGTGGCCGTCCGCCGGCCCAGGTTAACAGCCGACGTAGCGGACACTCGAAGCATTTCCGCCTCCGCCGGACGGCTGTCAACGTACGATGCCCACCAGCCGTCCCATTAGATGGCAACTCGTGCAAGACGGGGGAAGATGTCGTGGTTATCCGCAGGGCCTACTCGGTGCCCGAGCACATCACCCTGTTCTACACGGGGGCAGCCATGGTGGGGTCGGTCTACCCGCTGATCATGGCGCACACCGGCGGCCACGGCCTGCCCCCCTGCCCGCTCCGGGCGCTCACCGGCGTGCCATGCCCGTTCTGTGGCCTGACCACGGCCACCGTCGCGCTCACGCACGGCCATTGGGCCACGGCCGCGGCGACCAGCCCTCTGGCGTATCTGGTCGCCGCCCTGGCGGTGGGCACGGCGCCGGTGATGATCGCGCGGACCGCGGGGTACTCGGTGCAGCCGCGCCCGTGGTCGGCCCAGGCGCGTCAGCGGGTGCGGTGGGTCGTTTCCGTGGTGGTGGCGCTGAGCTGGGTTTTCCAGCTCCACCGCTATGGGTTCCTGTGATGCCCCGCTATCCCTTCGTCCGGAGATACAGGTCTCCGCAACCAGAAAGGCTGCCCCATGAGCTACAACAATCCCCCCGGCGGTTACGGGGGCCCTCCCGGTGGGCCCCCTCCTGGCGGTTACGGGGCCACTCCCGGGGGCCCCCCTCCTGGTTACGGAGGCCCTCCCGGAGGCCCTCCGCCCGGTGGCAACCCGCCAGGCGGCTACGGCCCCCCACCCGGAGGAGGAGGAGGCTACGGCCCGCCGCCCGGAGGTGGCGGCTACGATAACCCGCCCGGTGGCTACGGCCCCCCTCCCGGTAACTACGGCCCCGGCCCTGGCTACGGGCAGGGCGGCTACGGGCAGGGCGGCTACGGGAACGCTCCCGCCGCCAACTACGCGAACTGGCTGCAGCGCGTCGGCGCTTACCTCATCGACGTGATTCCCGCGATCATCCTCGAGATCATCGGGCTCGCGACGCACAGCACGGGCATCTACCTGCTGTGCGTGCTCATCGCGCTGGTCATCGTCGGATACAACCGCTGGTTCCTGGCCGGGCGGACCGGCCAGTCCTGGGGCAAGAAGGCACTCGGGCTCAGCCTGGTCAGCGAGGCGACCGGCCAGCCGATCGGCGCGGGCATGGCCTTCGTCCGCGACATCTGCCACATCGTCGATTCCATCACCTGTTACATCGGCTGGCTGTTCCCGCTCTGGGACGCCAAGCGGCAGACCCTGGCCGACAAGATCATGAAGACGGTCGTGATCCCGGCCACCTGACCTCGTCGCCTCGGCCGTTTGCCCGGCCCCGACCCAGGCAGAAGAGGGCTCCGCGGACTCCCGCGGAGCCCTCTGCCTCGTCCGCGCCGATCATCTCCGCGATCGGGCTCCTGACCTGGGCTGCCCGGTGCTGTGCCCGGTGCTGTGCCCGGGCACGCTCGGAGCGGTCGATGGCGGATGCGCGGTCGCCACCATGATCGCGGTGATGGCCGCGGTCACCAGCACGAAGATCAGCGTGATCGTGACCCGCTCCCACGACCGGAGCCGCCCGGCGTGCGCGGGCGGCCGCCGCATCTGGTATCCGCCCGTGGACATGAATCTCTCCCCGAACGCTAAATTTGCCCTTATGCGATTGATAAACCGCACAAAGCCCCTCTTGAAATGGAGTGCGCACTTCGAGCAATAAAAGCCTGGCTTACGCGCGCGCTATTTCCTGATCCCCGTTATATGCATGCGAGCCTAAGCCCGGTGTTTGGTGCGCGTCTTTGAAAAGGAGTTTTCTGGAGTTTTGGAATGCCAGACGCGCGCCCGGTCACACATCCGGGCAGTCGCCTGGCGGCCGGTCATCCCATCCGGCCCGCCGGTTACGCCAGTCGCACCTCGAGGCCCTCGTCGGCGAGCAGGATCTCGCCGCCGAACGCCGCCGCGGCCGCCGCACCGCAGGCCTGCCGGTCATTGCCCGGCCAGAAATGGCTGAGCAGCAGGCGGCGGGCCCCGGCCGCGGCGGCGGCCTCGCCTGCCTCGCGCCCGGTCAGGTTCAGCCCCGGACCCGTAGACGCGGGCGGGCTAGCGGGCTGCTGCCACCGGTCCGTGGCGTCGACAATGAACAGGTCGGCGTCGCGGCCAAGTTCGGCGAGGACCGGATCCGCGCCGGTGTCTCCGGTGTAGGCGAGCACCAGGCCAGGAGCGCACAGCCTGACCCCGGCGTTGGGCAGGTAGTGCGGCAGCAGCCAGCTCTCCAGCCGGAACGGCCCCGCGGCCCGTGCGGCGGACGGCAGCGGCTGCCAGGCGAAGACCCGGCGCACCACGTCCGGCCCGTCATCTTCCAGCCCGATCAGGCGGGCCAGGACCGGCTCGGGTGCGTAGAGCGGTATCGGCGGCGCTGCGCGCCGCCCGAACCAGCGGGCCCGCATCAGCCCATGCAGATCGACCATGTGGTCGGGGTGGGCGTGAGTGACGATCACCGCGTCGATGCCGTCCGCCGCCGTTGAGCCCAGTAGCGCCAGCAGCCGGGGCAGCGTCCCGTACCCGAGGTCGAGCACGATCCGCGCTCCCGCGTACTCCAGGACGAAGCCGCTGCAGGCCCGTCCGGGTTCCGGCCAGGAACCGCAACTACCGAGCACCACCAGGCGGCCACTCATACCGCAAGTCACCCGCACCCTTGACCGGCCGTAAGTAGTGCTTGCCGACCATCTCCGGCGTCACTTCCTGAACCCGGCAGGAAGTGACGGTCAAGGGACGCGCGTGGCCGGTGAGCGGGTCGGCGCACGATGAAAATGCTTACCGGCTGTCGCTGGGGCCCGAGAATCGGTCAAACTCGCCATTGCGAACCCCACCCAGAAACGCGTCCCACTCACTTGGCGTGAAACGTAGAACAGGGCCTTTGACGTCCATACTGTGGCGTACTCCGACATACCCTCCCGGCAGAGTCGTCACTTCAACGCAATCGTTGGACATGCTCAGCGAGCTTTTCACCTAATTTGGAACTGAAAGCTTGTCCGAATGGACTTTCATATCAAATACCCCACTGACTGTTTGCGTAAGCTTGAGTCATATGACTATGCGTATACATCTGACTACTCAGAGTACTATAGCCTCGCCTCGGCCTCCCTAGGCCCACACCCGCCGGGCAGTCTCGAGGACCAGTTCCCGTGACTCGGAGGCTGTCA
>JASHUI010000072.1:0-8092 GCA_030040095.1 Streptosporangiaceae bacterium
CCAGCACCCGGCCGGCGCCGAGCCTTCGCAGCTCGATCGCGGCGGCCAGGCCAGCCGGGCCGGCCCCCACGACGAGCACGTCGACGTTCACGCGGTGCTCCGCGGCCGGCCGGCCAGCAGCTGCGAGACCGACGCGGCGCAGAAGAAGCCCTGGCACCGGCCGTTCAACGCCCGGGTCCGGCGTCGCAGCCCCTCGGCGTCGGCGGGCGGCAGCGTGCTGGCGAGCGCGTCGCGGATCTCGCCGCGGGTGACCCGCTCGCAGTGGCAGACGATCCGGCCGTAATCGGGATCGGCCGCGATCAGGCCGGGGTCCTGGTACGGCCGGGTGCCCGCCTGGCCGATGTACGGCATGGCCGGCGGCTCCGCGGCGCCGCCCCGCCGCCGCAGCGCCAGCCCGGCGCCGCCCAGCAGGTCGGTGAGGTACTCGGCGATGCCGAGCGAGGCGGACAGGCCCGTGGACCGGATGCCGGCCGCGCAGGCGTAGCGACGGGCCGGGTCCACCCGGATCTGGTAATCCCGGTGCTCGGTCGCGGCGCGCAGGCCCGCGTAGGTGGCCGTGACCTCCTCGTCGAGCAGCGCGGGCATTATCTTCCGCCCGGCGTCCCGCAGGAAGGCCAGGCCGTCGGCGGTGGTGGCGGTGTCGGCGCGGTCGCCGGTGTCCTGCGCGGTGGGGCCGAGCAGCACGTTGCCGTACACGGTCGGCGCGACGAGCACGCCCTTGCTCCGCGCGGTCGGCACCGGCAGCAGGATCGAGTTCAGCAGCGGCCGGGCCAGCTTGTCGAAGACGATGAGCTCGCCCCGGCGGGGCCTGATCGTGAACCCGCCGTCGCCTCCGGCCATCGCGTCGACCAGGTCGCCCTCCAGGCCGGCCGCGTTGACCAGCCACCGGGTGCGCAGCGGGCCGCGGGTGGTCGACAGGAGGTGCTCGCCGCCCTCGGTCCGCACGCCGGTCACCCGGGTGTCCAGCAGCAGCCGGACCCCGGCCCGCACCGCCTCGGTCGCGTACGCCAGCGGCGTGGTCCACGGGCACACGATGCTCTCGTCCGGGATCTCCAGCGCCGCCCGGGCGCCCGGGCCGAGATGCGGCTCCCGCTCGTAGAGACGCGCGGCGGGCACGGGCCGGATCGCGTCGTAGCCGTTCTGCCGGGACTTGTCCGCGATCACCGCAAGCTCGCGTTCCTGGTCGGCGGTCCAGGCCACCAGCAGCGCGCCGGTGCGCTCGACCGGGATGCCCGCCCGTGCGGCGTAGCCGTGCAGCAGCGCGCTGCCGCGGCGCAGCAGGCGGCTCTCCAGGGTGCCCGGCACCGCGTCGAACCCGGTGTGCAGGATCGCCGTGTTCGCCTTGGTGGTCCCGGTGCCCACGTCGTTGGCCGCGTCCGCCAGGACGACGCCGAGCCGATACCTGGACAGCTCGCGGGCGATGGCGGTTCCCACCACGCCGGCCCCGACGATGGTCACGTCGGCGGCTTCGTCGGGCCAGGCCGTCACCCGCCCACCGCCAGGACCGCCCGCAGCCCGGCGTCGAAGGCCGCCAGGCGCTCCGCCGCCTGCTGTGGCCCGATCCGCGGCTCGATGACGGACCGGACGTCGGCGGGGCCGACGGCCTCGTCCAGGCTGGCCGCCTCCCCGGTCCCGAGCCGGGCCAGCGCCGCCACCCCGAGCGCGGTCGCGTCCGGGGTGCGGCACACCTCGACCGGCAGCTGCAGCAGGTCCGCCTGGGCCTGCAGCAGCAGCCGGGACCGGGTCAGGCCGCCGTCCGCCCGCAGCGCGGTGAGCGGGCCGCCGATGTCCTCGGCCACCGACCGGGCCAGCATCGCGACCGAGGCGGCCAGCCCGTCGATCACCGCCCGGACCAGGTGTTCCCGGGTGGTGCCCAGGCTGAGCCCGAGGAAAGCCCCGCGGGCCGCCGGCCGCCACTGCGGCGCGCCGAGGCCGGCCAGCGAGGGCAGGAAGGTCACCCCCCCGCAGTCCGGGACGGCACCGCCCGTCGCGTCCAGCGCGGCCGGCTCGGACAGCAGCCCCACCTCGCCGAGCCAGCGGATCGCGGCCCCGGCCGTGTAGACCTGCCCGTCCAGGCAGTAGCTGGGCGCCCCGGCCAGGCGCCAGGCGACCGACGCGGACAGGCCGCCGACCGAGCGCACCGCCCTGCCCCCCGCGGTCGCGAGCAGGAACGCGCCGGTCCCGTAGGTGCACTTGGCCTGGCCCGCGGCGAAGCAGCGCTCGGCGAGCAGGGCCGCCTGCTGGTCGACCGCTATCCCGGCCACCGGGACCGATTTTCCGAACGCTGACGTCTCGCCGACGAGCCCGGCGCAGTCGGCAACCTCCGGCAGCTCGGCCGGGTCGAGGCCGAACGTCGCGCAAGCCTCCGCCGACCAGTCGGTCCGATCCAGGTCGAGCAGCAGGGTCCGGGACGCGGTGGCGGCGTCACTGACGTACTCGGCGCCGAGGCGGGCCAGCAGCCAGGCGTCGGTGGTGGTGACCACGCCGTCGGTGGTGAGGTTCTCCCGCAGCCAGGTCATCTTCGGCGCCGCGAAGTAGGGGTCGAGCCGCAGGCCGGTGATCTCGGCCAGCCGGCCCGCCGACCCGGCCAGCCTCCGGCAGATCCCGGCCGAGCGCCGGTCCTGCCAGACGATCGCGGGGGTCAGCGGGCGGCCGGTTTGCCGGTCCCAGGCCAGCACGGTCTCGCCCTGGTTGGCCAGCGCGACGGCGTCGGCGGGGGCGCCGGCCTCGGCCAGGGCCTGCCGCCCCGCCGCGATCACCGACGCGTAGAGCTCCTCCGGGTCGGCCTCCACGCCATCCGGGCCGGTGGCCCGCACCGCCACCGGCACCTCGCCGCGTCCGAGGACCTGCTGTCCCTGGCCGACGAGGATGGCCTTGGTCGCGGACGTGCCCTGATCGATCGCTAGGACGCGCACCGGCTCACGGCAGCTCCGCGCCGTGCGCGCCTTGCTCGGTCCGCATCGCCTCCGGCTCCGTGATCCACTGGACGATGTAGAACACCAGGCCCACGCCCAGGGCGCCGAGCACGTAGTACTGCGCGTCACGGAACTCCGCCGGGCCGATCAGGACGATCAGCTCGTAGGCAAGCCAGATCAGCGCACCGGCGATGACCGGGATCTCCCAGCGACCGAGCGAGAAGTGCCCCTCGGCCCCGTGCCGGCGGCGGCCGACGAACACGTACAGGAGCACCGTCGAGGTGTACAGCAGGGCCGGCATGATCGTGGAGGCGGTGAACAGGGTTTCCAGGGCCGAGGTGTGCGTGCGCAGCACCAGCGTGATCAGCGCCCCCAGCACCGCGGCGAGGACCGTGGCCCAGGTCGGGCCGCCGGTCGCCCGGGGCACCTGGCACATGACCTGGTGCCCCGGCAGCCGCCGGTCCCTGGCCATGGCCCAGATCAGGCGGCTGTTCGTCACCATGATCACCATCCCGCAGGCGAATATGGAGACGCAGACGAAGATCAGGAAGATCTTTTGCACCACGCCGCCGAGCACGTCGTTGACGATGAACGCGACCGGCGCGCTGCTGGCGCTGGCGGCCTTGACCGAGCTGGTGGCGTAGCTCAGCGCGATCAGGAACACCATGCCGACCGCCCCGGACACCAGCACGGCGCGGATCATCGCCCGGGGGATGATCCGGTGCGGCTGCTGGGTCTCCTCGGCCAGGTTGCTGGCTCCCTCGAATCCGACGATCGTGTACGCGCCCAGCAGCGTGGCCAGCATGAACGGGCCCAGCCAGTGGAAGTAGCCGGCCGACGGCACGACCCCGGTCGAGCCCAGGTTCGACCAGTGGCCGAGGCCGCGTACCGCGGCGACGATGATCAGCAGCACGGTCAGCCCCGCGATGCCTATCACCTCGGTCGCCACCGCTGCGTTGTTGACCCGCGTGGTGATCCTGGTCGACCAGATGATCAGCGCGGCCTGGACCGCCAGCACCACGATGGTCTCCAGCGCCGCGCTGGTCGGCGTGTACGCCTCTCCGATCAGCGGCTGGAACGCGACCTGGACGAACCCGTAGTCCACCGACACCGTGACGATGGTCAGGAACGCGAACGACATCCAGCCCAGCCACCAGCCGACAAAGGCGTTGGAGAGCCGGGATGCCCACTGGTAGGAGTAGCCGGACAGCGGTACCCGGGCGACCAGCGCCCCGTAGACCAGCGCGACCAGCGACTGGCCCGCGGCGACGATCAGCCAGGTCCAGATCGCCCGCGGCCCGCCCGTGGTGAGGGCGAAGCCGTAGGTGGTGAAGATGCCCGTGGTGATCGAGATGAACGAGAACGCCACCGCGAACGATTCGAAGTGGCGGAGCGAGCGGACGAACTGCTGCTTGTACCCGAACCTGGGCAGCAGGGCGTCGTCGTCGTGCTGGGTGACGGTGGCCACGACGGCATCTCCTCTTCAGGCGGCTCGCCCGGTGGCGAGTGGTTCTGTCATCCGGCGGCGGGCAGCTGCCGGGGCTCGGCCTCGGCCCGGATCACCGTGACGCCCGCGGCGTCCAGTGCAGCGCAGACGTCGGCGTTCTCGGTATCGTCGGTGAGGACGGCGGTCACCTGGTCGAGCTGGCACACCCGGCGCACCGCGATCACGCCGAGTTTGCTCGAGTCGGCGAGGACGTAGTTCTTCGCCGTGTGCGCCACGATCGTGCGCCGGACGACGACCTCGGCCGGGTGGTAGTCGGTGAGCCCGGCCTCGGGGTGCACGCCCCCGGAGCCGAGGAACGCACGGTCGGCGTAGAACTCGGCGAAGAACGCCTCCGCGTGCGCGCCCGAGCAGGCGCCGTCGCCCGGCCGGACCTGCCCGCCGGACAGCAGCAGCTCGATGCCCTCCCGGCCGGACAGCTCGAGGGCTGCCGGAACCGAGTTGGTCAGCACCCGGCCCCGGAAGCCGCCCGGCAGTGCCCGCGCCACCTCGAGCGCGGTCGTGCCGATGTCGATGATGATCGTCTCCTCCGGCTCGACCAGCGCGGCGGCCAGCGCGGCGATGGCCCGCTTGCGTTCGATGTTGCGAGTGCTCCGGGCCACGAAGCTGCCCTCACTGGACCGGCCGGAGGGCCGGGTGGCGCCGCCGTAGACCCGTTCCAGCAGCCCCGCGTCCTGCAGCACACGCAGATCCCGCCGGATCGTCTCGACGGACACCGCGAACTGGCCGGAGAGGTCCTCGGCCGAGACCGCGGCCTGTTCCCTGACCCGCGCGAGGATCGCCTGCCGGCGCTGGGTGGGCAGCATTCGGGCTCCGCTTCGCCAGATACGAAGATGAACGATGTTGCCTGTTAATGACCGATGTTGACCCGATCCTGACTTGATGTCAACGGGTTGGCCGGGCGGCTACGACCAGGTGCCCCACGTCAGGGTGGGCTTGGGGAGGAGCGGCGGGTCCAGGAACGCGGGCGTGCCCTCGAGGTCCAGGGCGCCGAGTGGGGTCGTCGCCGCGGCATCCCGGCGGGTCAGCGGGGGCAGGTTCCACTTCTGCTCGACCAGCCGGAGCACCGAGGTGTGATCGAGCACCTCGCTGCACACGTGACCGGGTCTGGCGTAGGGGGAGACGATCACCGCGGGAACCCGGAAGCCGTAGCGGTCGTAGCCGCGCGGGCCGGCGTCGGCGGCCTCGATCTCGGAGATGTAGGTGCTGAAGAACGGCCGCAGGCAGGCCCGGAGCCAGGCCGGCATGTACAGGACGCTGCGCCCCTCGATGTCGTCGGGCGGCGGGGCCGGGGGCGGCGGCACATGGTCGTAGTAACCGCCGTGCTCGTCGTACAGCCAGATCAGCAGGGTGTCCTTCCATCCAGGACCGTGCATGACCCGGGTGATGACCTCGGCGGCGAAGCTCTCGCCCTTGCGGATGTCCTGCGGGTTCTCCTCGGAGAACTTGCCGAAGTCGGGATCGACGATGCTGAACGCCGGGAGGGTCCCGTTGTCGGCGTCCTTGAAGAACTGCTGGGCGGTGCGCAGGTGCCGCAGGCAGTCCAGCAGCCCGAACGGGTAGAGGTCGGCGGTGAACGACTTGTTGCCCCTGACCGTGTTCACGACCGGTGGCAGCCACCGGGCGAGCGACAGCAGCCGGCGCGCCGCGACCAGGCCCGGCTTGCCGAGCAGGCGGGTGAGCAGGATCTTGACCGGCGTGACGTTGTGGTAGTTGACCCAGGAGATCCCGAACCGGTCCAGGAGGTCGAAGATCGTCCCGGCGGGCGGGTAGTCGACCATGCAGAAGGGCAGGTCGTCGATGAGCCCGTGGGCGGTGCCGGAGATCAGGAAGCGGCGGTTCGGGAAGGTCGGGCCGAGGCAGGAACAGAACCACCGGTCAGCGACCGGGAAGGTCCGGGCCAGGCCGTAATAGAACGGCAGGTCCGCCTCGGTCCAGTAGATCATGGGCGCCTTCGCGTCGGCGGTCGGCAAGGTCTCCTCGACGCTGCGCACGAACCCGTCGCAGCGGCCGTCGTCCCACTGGATGTGGCTCGCGTGCCAGGTCTGGGTCGGGGAGGAGGGCTCCTGGACCGGGCCGGGCGCATGACGGAGGCGCACGGGCTCGCCGCCCACCTCCAGGTTGACCGCGTCGGGCGCCCCATCGGGGCCGAGGGCCAGCCCGTCGCCCCGGCCGGCCAGCATCCCGAGGTAGCTGTCGTAGGAATGGTTCTCCATCATCAGCACGACGATGTGGCGGATCTGCGGCAGCAGGTCGGTGCCCGCTGGCTGACCCGGGTCGGGCAGCGCTGGATCATGGGACGTCGGATCGGGCATGCCGGGACGAACCTCCGCGATGGGGCAGGAGCCTACGGCAGGGTAGCAGGGAGGCCGAACGCCGCGAACAGCCTTGGCTCGACGAAGTTGTGATGCCCGGCAATCCGGCCGCCGGAGACCTCGATGACCTGGATCGCCCAGGGCTTGTAGCCGCCGCCGTCGGCCGGCTTGTAGGAGCCGTACGCGGCACAGCCGTTGGCCTCCGTGGCGACCAGCCGTGAGCCGCGGCACCCGCCCCCGGCACCGAGGAAGAACCGGCCCATCTCGGCCGGCCCGCGCAGCCAGAAGTTGAACGGCGGCATCGACATCACCGCGTCGTCGCGCAGCAGGCCGACAAGGGAGCTGATGTCATAGCGCTCGAACGCGTCGACGTACCGGGCCAGCAGGGCGCGCTGCTCGCCGGTGACCACGTCGGCGACCGGGGCGTCGGTCTCGCGCGCCGCCATCGTGGCCCGGGCCCGCTGCAGCGCGCTGTTCACCGACGCCACGCTGGTGCCCAGTAGCTCGGCGACCTCCGACGCCTGCCAGCGCAGCACCTCCCGCAGGATCAGCACCGCCCGCTGCCGGGGCGGCAGGCACTGCAGCGCGGTGATGAACGCGAGGCGAACCGTCTCCTTCGCCGCCGCGACCTCGGCCGGGTCACCGTCGGCGGGAAGGACCCTCGAGTCCGGAATCGGCTGCACCCACGCGTGCTCAGGGAGCGTGGCGCCGGTGAACGAGTCATTGGTCCCGGACGGCCCCATGTCCATCGGGCTGGCCCGGCGCTGGCTGCCGCGCAGCATGTCCAGGGATACGTTGGTGGCGATCCGGTACAGCCAGGAGCGCATGGACGACCTGCCCTCGAACCCCTCGATGCCGCGCCATGCGCGCACCATCGTTTCCTGCACGGCGTCGTCGGCGTCGAACACCGAGCCGAGCATCCGGTAGCAGTAGCCGGTCAGCTCGCGCCGGTACTGCTCCAGGTCGTCGGCCAGGGCCCCGCCGCGGTCGGCGGTGTCGGATTGGGCCGTCATACTGCCACCGTAGCGGGACCGGCCGACAAAAACCGGCGAGCCGGGTCGCTCAGCCGTTAGCGGGAAGCCCGGCCAGCGCCGCCTCGATCACGCTCTGCGAAAGCTCGAGGTCTTGCAGCTCGCGCGCCACGTAGTCGCCGTACGCGGTCAGGTCGAGCAGGCCGTGGCCGCACAGGGCGGTCAGGATGACCTTCTCCTCGCCGGTCTCCTTGCAGCGCAGCGCCTCGTCGATGGTGGCGGCCAGCGCGTGCGTCGGCTCCGGCGCCGGGACGATGCCCTCGGTCCTGGCGAACCGCAGCCCCGCGGCGAAGCACTCCGACTGCGGCTTGGCGATGGCCTCGATAA
>JASHUI010000675.1:0-3651 GCA_030040095.1 Streptosporangiaceae bacterium
GCCCGGCTGCGCTCCCGCAGCGTCGGCCACAAGCGCTCGCTGGCCCTGCGCGAGTTCGCGCTGGGCATCGAGGCGCTGGAGCGGTTCGTCGCCGGGGAGCCGCTCTACCGGGTGCACGAGTGCGTGTTCGGCGTTCTCGCCCTGGAAAGCGAGCCCGTTGACCCGCGGCTGTAGGCGGTAGCCTTGCCGCCTATGTCCGCCGTCCCGCTCGCCGCCGGGCTCGCCGTCGCGGCCCTGGCCGCGTGTGCCTGCAGTGCGGCCGGCCAGCCAGCGTCGGTCGGCGCGGCCACGCCCCGGGCGACCCGTTCCGTATCCCTGCCGGTGGCGTCGGTGTCGGCCACGCCATCGCCCACGCCCTCATCCTCGGCGGCGCTGCCGCTGGCCGGGAAGATCGTCGGCATCGACCCGGGCCACGACGGCGGGAACTTCAACGACCCGAGCGCGATCGCGCAGCAGATCTGGAACGGCACCGGGTGGGAGGACTGCGACACCACCGGCACCACCACCGACGGCGGCTACACCGAGGCCCAGTTCAACTTCAACGTGGCCCTCTACCTGCGGGCCGACCTGCTCCGCGACGGCGCGCGGGTGGTGATGACGCGGACCACCAACGACGGCGTCGGGCCGTGCGTCAACACCCGTTCCCAGATCATCAACGATGCCCACGCCGACGTGGCGGTCGATATCCACGCCGACGGCGGGCCCCCGTCGGGCCGCGGGTTCACGATCCTGGAGCCGGTCGCGGACGGGCCGAACGACGACGTGATCGCCGCCTCGGAGCGGTTCGGCAACGACGTCCGGCAGGCCATGCTGGCGGGCACCCCGATGCCGGAGAGCGACTACATCGGGGTGGACGGCATCTTGCCCCGCGACGACCTGGCCGGGCTCAACCTGACCACGGTGCCCAAGGTGCTGATCGAGTGCGGCAACATGCGCAACGCCACCGACGCCGCGCTGCTGGTCACGGCGATCTTCCAGCAGCAGGTGGCCAGGGCGCTGACGGCGGCGATCATCCGCTTCCTGGACGGTACGGCGCAGGGCTAGGCCCGTCAGTGCTAGGCGGCCCGGACCGGCCGGTACACGGGCTGCCACATCAACGCCCGGACCGCGCCGCGCAGGTCCGCGTCCGGCGGGTTGCTGGCCACGCCGTCGTCGACGGCGGCCCGGACCACCGCCGCGGCCACCGCGACCGAGGTCTCCCGCAGCGCCTGCACCTGGGGGAGCAGCGGCGCCCCGGGCTTCGAGCTGTCGACGAGTTCCGAGACCGCGTGCGCCGCGGCGGCCAGCATGTTGTCGGTCACCTGGGTGGCCCGGGCGGCGATCACCCCGAGCCCGATCCCGGGGAAGATCAGCGCGTTGTTGGCCTGGCCGATCACGTACCTGACCCCGCGGTAGTCGACGGGCGGGAACGGACTGCCGGTGGCCACGAGCGCGCGTCCGTCGGTCCAGCGGATGAGATCGGCGGGGATCGCCTCGGACAGCGAGGTCGGGTTGGACATCGGCAGGATCACGGGCCGGGCGCAGTGCGCCGCCATCTCCCTGACCAGCGGCTCGGTGAAGGCGCCCGCCCGGGTGGAGGTGCCGATCAGGATCGTCGGGCGCACCCGGCGCACCACCTCGGCCAGCGCGACGCCCCCCAGCGACTCGTCCCGCTGCCAGCCGGCCGCCTCCTGCGCGGGCCGCGCGTACTTCCGCTGCGACTCGCCCATCCCCGGCGTGGCGGTGGTGAGCAGCCCGTGACGGTCGACCGCCCAGAATCTAGCCCTGGCGGCGCGTTCGGAATACCCGTCGGTCACCATCGCCGCGGACAGCTGATCGGCGATGCCGGTCCCCGCGGTGCCCGCGCCGAAGATCACGATCCGGTGCTCGGGCAGCCTGACTCCGGTGACCTGGGCGGCGGCCAGCACCGCGGCCAGGTTCACCGCGCCGGTGCCCTGGATGTCGTCGTTGAACGACAGGGTCTGGTGCCGGTACCGGTCGAGCAGCCGCCGGGCGTTGCTGACCCCGATGTCCTCCCAGTGCAGCAGCGCGCCGGGGAACAGCTTCTCGACCGCCGACACGAACGCGTCCAGGAACCTGTCGTAGTCGGCGGCCGGCACCCGCGGGTGCTTGTTGCCGATGTAGAGCGGGTCGTCCAGCAGGCTCTGCCGGTCGGTGCCCACATCCAGCATCACCGGCAGCGTCCGGTTCGGGTCGATGCCGCCCGCGGCGGTGTACACGGCGAGCTTGCCGACCGCGATGCCGATCCCGCCCACGCCCCAGTCGCCGATGCCGAGGATGGCCCCGGCGTCGGTGGCCACGACCAGGTCCACCTCGCCCGGGCCCAGCCCGGGCGCGCGCAGCGAGTCCTCGATCAGCTCCGGGTGGTCCACCGACAGGTAGACCCCGCGCGGACGGCGGTACTCGTGGCTGTAGTTCTCGATGGCCTGCCCGACCGTCGGGGTGTACACGATCGGGAGCATCTCGGGCAGGTGCTGGGTCAGCAGCCGGTAGTACAGCACCTCGTTGCGGTCGTGCGTCTCGTTCATCAGCACGTTCCGGCCCAGGTCGGTGGTCTGCCGCTGGTACTGGGCGTACACCCGCGCGGCCTGCCCGTCCAGGGTCATGTGGCCGGACGGGATCAGCCCGGTCAGGCCGAGCTCACGGCGTTCGGCGTCGCTGAAGGCGGTTCCCTTGTTGATCCTCGGATCGGCGAGGACCTGCCGTCCGCGCAGCGTGGTATGCCAGGCCCCGTCATCGCCCAGCCAGACCGTCTTCATCGAGGGTCCTCCTGGGGGGGTTTACGACGGTACGGCAGGTTCCAAGGTACGGCCTGCGGGCCGGGGCCAGATAGGCGACCAGGCATTCAGCGTGCACAGCGCGATGGCGGCGATCACCGTGGCCAGCCGCACCCAGGGGGACAGGTCATTGCCGGTGAACGCGATGAGCTGGGTCAGCCAGGGCGGGTGGGGCTGGCCCCCGGCCCCGGTGGCCACGGCCAGGGCCGCAGGGACCGCGCGCACCAGCATCAGCCAGTCCAGGCGCGACGCGGTGAACACGGCCAGCAGGCAGAACGCTATGGCGTCGTACCAGGGTCGTTGCAGCGGCCAGACCAGCAGCCAGGCCACCATCAGCGCGACCGCGGGCCGGACGGCGGGCAGGTGGGCGGGTCCGGCGGGCAGCCGCCAGGCCAGCAGCGCGGCCACGGCCACGCAGCCCAGCGCGGCGAGGACCTCGAGCCCGCGCGGCATCGCGCTGTAGCCGAACGGCGGATAGAACAGCCGCCAGAAGCTGTCGAAGGTGACCAGGTTGCTGCCGCGCCAGACCAGATCGGTGAGTGCCGCGTGCCCCGCGATCACGTAGCCGGGCACCAGGGTCGCGATCCCGCCGACGGCCGCCGCGGCCACCGCCTTGACCGAGTTCCGGCACGACCAGGCCAGCGCCAGGCCGAGCGGCGCGTACGGGGCCTTGACCCCGATGGCCGCGCCGACCAGCAGGCCCGCGGCCAGGGCCCGGGCGGGCGGGATCTTGGCCCCCGGCCCGGCCGTGACCGTGCGGGCGGCCACGATGCCGAGGATGCCGAGCCCGGCGGCGAGCCCGTCGATGTGATCGCCGCCGATCACCGCCCACAGCATCAGCGGGTTCACGGTCCACAGCAGGTGCGCCCGGGCC
>JASHUI010000676.1:0-4460 GCA_030040095.1 Streptosporangiaceae bacterium
CCTGAAGCAGCACGCCGACCTCCTGGCCATCCGCACGGCCGTGCTCGACATCGTGCCCGGGGCGAGATCGGAGGCTGCCCGGGGCCGCCGTATGTGGCTGCGGCGACGGCCCACGGAGGAGCCCCTCGCGGCCGAGCAGCCGGTCGAGCAGACCGAACTGCGCACCACGCCGGCCGCGGACACCAGCCTCAGCGAAGCCGCCCGGCTGGCCGGCGCGCAGCCGGTCGGCTCGCACCACCTGCTGCTCGCCGCGCTGGCCGACCCGGACAGCGCGGCCGCCCGGGCCCTCGCCGCGCTCGGCGTCGACCTGGACCAGGCCAGGGACGCACTGCGCGGCGCGGACGTCACCGGCACCAGCGACGAGCAGCCCGAGGAGGCCGGCCGTCGCCAGATGCTGATCCACGTGACCGAGGACAAGCTGGTCATCGAGACCACCGACCCGGTGATCATCGCCGCCGGCCAGGCCGCGCTGCACGCCCTGGGCGACGAGGCCAGCCCGCCCGGCACGATCCGCGGTGACCTGCCGGTCAGCGCCAGCCTCGGCACGGTCTGGCAGGCGCTCCAGGAGAGCCTGGGGGTCATCCAGCGGCGCGCGACCTTGCCCAAGGAAACCCCGCCGGACCAGCCCGGCCAGCCCGGAACGCAAGCGGCTTAGATTCCGTTCACGCCCAGCCAGCCGGCCGGTCGCCCAGATCAGCCGGCTGGCTGGACGTTCTGGTTAATCCGGAAGAAATTGCCCGGGTCGTAGGTGGCCTTGATGCGAGCCAGCCGCTCGTAGTTGCCGCCGTAGGAGGCCCGCACCCGGTCGCCGCCCTCCTCCATCATGAAGTTCACGTATGCCCCTCCCGCCGAGGTCGGGTGGAGGGCGTCCCAGTAACGCATCGCCCAGTCCTTGATCTTGGCCGCGTTGGCCGGATCCGGGTCCACTCCGACGATGACGCCGTTCCAGCCCGCGTTCCGGTAGGCGAAGGCCGTCGCCTCCGGGGCGACCCGGTGCACGGCCCCGTCGACGGGGTAGAGGTGCATGGTCGAATGCGGCGTGGGCAGCGCCTCGCCGAACTGCTGGTGGATCGCGATGGCGTCGTCCGAGATCTCGTTGAAGAAGTCGGCCCGCCAGTACCACTGCAGGCCGGGCGGGTACAGAGCGTCGAAGAGCCCCTGGAGCACCGGGTACGGCAGCGGCATGATCGCGTCGAGCAGCGGCGAGCCGAAGCCGCGGACCGGGGCGAGCGCCTCGTCGGCGCGCTCCTGCGGGCCGCTGTAGCACCACAGGATCCCGCACACCTTGCGCAGCCAGAGTTCTTCAGGGAACGGCGGCGCGGGCGGGATCGTGAGCAGCGCGAACCAGCCGTTGATCTCCTCGGGCAGGCTGGGCTGCACCTCGCGGTACCAGCGCAGCAGGTCACCGGCGTCCGCGACGTCATAGAGCACGGGCCCGCCGACGACCGTGCCCACGTCGTGGCAGCGGAACTCGAACGAGGTCACCACGCCGAAGTTGCCGCCGCCGCCGCGCAGCGCCCAGAACAGGTCCGGGTGCTCCCGCTCGCTGGCGGTGACGAACGAGCCGTCGGCCAGCACGACCTGGGCGGACAGCAGGTTGTCGATGGTGAGCCCGAAGCGGCGCGACAGGTAGCCGGTTCCGCCCCCGAGGGTGAGGCCCGCCACCCCGGTCGTGCCGATGATGCCGGACGGCGTGGCCAGGCCGAAGGCGCCGGTCGCGTGGTCGACGTCGCCCCAGACGCAGCCGCCCTGGACCAGCGTGGTCTTGGCCGCCGGGTCGACCAGCACCCCGCGCATCTGCGACAGGTCGATGACCAGCGCGTCGTCCCATACGCCCAGTCCGGCCGCGTTGTGGCCGCCGCCGCGGACGGAGACGGTCAGGCCGCGCTGGCCGGCGAACTTGACCGCGGTCATGACGTCGGCCACGTCCGCGCAGCGCGCGATCGCGGCCGGACGGCGGTCGATCATCGCGTTGTAGACCGCCCTGGCCCGGTCGTAACCCTCGTCGCCGGGCAGGATCACCGGCCCGCGCATCGCCGTGGTCAGCGGCTCGAACTCGACGGTGTGTGCTGTAGTGGTCATGGCTTCTCCCCGGGAATCGGCCGGCCCTCTGGCCGGCGCGGTGTCATGCCCAGGACGGTAGGCGGCTAGGCGTTCGCGGAGCGTTCGCTGTCCGTCGCCGCCGCGTGCTCGAACCGCGCCAGGTCGTCCGCGGCCCGGCGGGCCAGCGCCACGGCGCCGTGCTGCCCGGCGATGTCGGCCGCGCGGCGCAGCAACTCCTCGGCGGCCGCCCCCCGGCGCCGCCGGGCGTCGAGCCGGTACAGCTCGGGAAGCCACCAGCGATCGCTCACGGCCGCCGCGACCCGTGCCGACTCCAGCACCGGGCCGGCCGCGTCGGACTGCCCGGCCGCCAGCAGCGTCTCGGCCAGCAGGCCCAGGTAGTAAGGCTGGCGGGCCAGTGCCCCCTGGTCCCGGAGGTTGCCCAGGCCCTCGCGGATCTGGTCGGCGCCGGCCGTGCCGCCGGCGCTCCAGCCGCCCAGGATCAGGCCCCAGTTGCCGTAGTAGGCGAAGTCGTAGCGCGCGCAGATCTCGCGGACCCGGCCGGCGAACTGCGTGGTACGGGCCCGGTCACCGCGCAGCTGGTGGGTGATCGCCGCGTAGGCCAGAGAGATCGCCAGGCTGTAAGGGTGCTCGGCCTCCTCGGCCCGGGCGATCGCCCAGTCGCACCAGTGCAGCGCCTCCTGGTCCCGGCCGAGCAGCCACAGGGCGTGCGCGGACCAGGCCCGGGCGTGGACCTCGGTGCGGCTGCCGAGCAAGGTGAGCGGCGCGTCATGACACAGCTCGTGGGCGAGGGCGAAGTGCGGCAGCGACTGCTCGTGGTGCCCGAGGCTGGTGGCCGACCCGGCCACGGCGAAGTGCGCCTGGCCCTTGACATCGGGATGCAGGTCGCTCAGCTCCAGGCTGCGCCGGGCGATCTCGTAGCACTCCGCGGTGTGCCCCTGCACGTAGCGGGTGCCGAACAGCCCGACCAGGCTGATCAGCTGCAGCCGGGTGTCGCCGAGCCGCTCGGCGAGCTCGCAGGTGCGCTCGAAGCCGGCCTGCAGCTCGGTGGAGGCGTAACCGTACTGCGCGTTGAGCGGGGCGGCCATGGCCGCCCGGATGGCCAGCTCGCCGGCGTCCCGGTCGGGGCCCGGCGCGGCCCGGCCCAGCAGCTCGATGGCGCGGCGGTAATGGCGGACAGCCTTCTGGTTGGCGAACACGCCGGTGGCGACCTCGGCGGCGCGCACGTGCTGCGGCACGGCCCGGGCAAACGCGCCCGCCCGCTCGTAGTGGTAGGCGAGGGCCGCGGCGGCGAGGCCGGGGTCGGCGGCGTGGGTCAGCTCGAGCGCCTCGGCCACCCGGCGGTGCAGGTGACCCCGCCGTGGCGGGCTGATCTGCGCGTAGGCCGTGTCCCGCAGCAGATCGTGGGCGAAGTCGTAGCTGACCAGTGAGTGCTCGCGGATGATCCGCCGCCGCCACAGCTCGTCGACGGCCGCGATCACCGAGTCGCGGTCGAGGTCGGCGGCCTGGGTGAGCAACTCCATGGTGAAGTCGCGCCCGATCACGGCGGCGAGCTGGGCGACCTCCCGCGCGGCCGGGCCGGCCTGCGCTATCCGGCCGGCCAGCACGGCCCGGGCCTTGGGTCCGGGATCGGTGTCCAGGCTGTCCAGCACGTGCGCCCGGACCGACTCGATGACCAGCAGCGGGTAGCCGCCGGTCGCCGCGTGCAGCCAGTCCGCTTCCTTGGCGGCCAGCCTGCTGCCGCGCACCTGGGCGGCCAGCTCCGCCGAGCGCTGCCCGTCCAGCGGGGCCAGCGTGATGTCGGTGACCTGACCTGCCGAGCGCAGGGCCCGCAGCATCTCGGCGAGCTCGGCGTTGCCGTCGATCTCTTCCATCCGGGTGGCGGCGACCACGAGCATCGGGTGCCGCGCGCCGAGGTGCAGCAGCAGCTGCAGCCAGGCCAGCGTGTGCTCGTCACACCATTGAAGATCGTCGAGGAGCAGCAGGGCGGGGCGCCCGGTCGAGAGCACCGCCCGGGCCAGGCCCTCGAAGAACCGGTGCCGCTGCCAGGCGTCGGCCATCGGGCTCAGCGGCGGCATCGGGCCGGCGTCGGCCGGCGGGACGAGCCGGTCGACCTCCCGGACCCAGACCGGCTCCAGCCGGTCCCGGGCGGACCGCAGCGGCGGGCTGCGCAACCACTCCGACACCGGAGCCAGCGCGAGGCGCCCGCGGGCGGCGAAGCACCGGGCCCGCATGGTGTCGGCGCCGGCCCGCCGCACCTGGGAGGAAAGCTCGTCCAGCAGCCGGGTCTTGCCGACGCCGGCCTCACCCGTCAGCACCGCCAGCCCGGCCGACCCGCGCAACGCCTCCTGCCAGCGTTCCCGCAGCAAGCCCAGCTCGCGCTCGCGGCCGACCAGCCG
>JASHUI010000677.1:0-3273 GCA_030040095.1 Streptosporangiaceae bacterium
TGCGGTAGAGCACGACCGGGTTCTCGGCGTCCGGGGCGCCGCCGGCCTCGGTCTGTGTCGTCGTGGTCATCTCGCCCTGCCTTTCTGCTGTGAGCCGTCCGGCCCAGCTGGGCAGCTCAGGAACCGTGCCCGGAGCCGCCGACGAAGTCATCCCTGGCCCGGTCGCCCGCGCCCGCCAGGCTGAGCTCGAATGTGAAGCCCTGCTCGTAGCGGTAGCTGCGGTTGACGTCCCACGGGTCGATGCCGTTCAGCGACTCCTTGGCCAGCCGGATGACGAGCGGGTCCTTCGCCGCGATCTCGGCCGCCAGCGCGAGGGCGGCGTCCCGGAGCTCGCCGCGCGGGACGACGGAGTGCACCGAGCCGAAGTGGTGCAGTTCCGCGGCGGTCGCCGTGGCCGCGGTGTAGACCATCGCTCGCATCTTGTGCTGCGGTACGAGCCGCGACAGGTGGGTGGCGGCGCCCAGTGCTCCCCGGTCCACCTCGGGCAAGCCGAACCTGGCGTCGTCGGCGGCGACGATCACGTCGCTGTTGGCGACGAGGCCGATCCCGCCGCCCAGGCAGAACCCGTGCACCGCCGCGATCACCGGGACGGCGCACTCGTAGATCGCCTTGAAGGCCTCGAAGCAGCCGCGGTTCGCCCCCAGCAGCGCGGTGAAGCCCTCGGTGCGCTGCATCTCCTTGATGTCCACGCCGGCGTTGAAGCCGCGCCCTTCGGCGCGCAGGATGACCGCGCGGACCTCGGCGTGGCGGCCCGCGTCGGTCACCTGCCTGGCGATCTCGAACCACCCCGCCGCCGGCATGGCGTTGACGGGCGGGTTGTTCATGATGACCTCGGCGACGCCGTTTCCGGTCAGCTCCGTGCGCACCATGGGCGCGGGCTCAGACGGGCTCACAGGATCTTCCTTTGCGTCAGTGGCTGCGTCAGGACCGCCTTGCCGGCGAGCTGACGTATCCGGCCACCTCGATCCTGCCCTGCTGGCGGGCGGCACGGAAGTGCGGGTCCAGCCGGGGGTTCAGGGTCAGACGGTGACGCGGCGCGCGGTGGCGTAGCCCCCGGCGAGCAGGACCACGGCGAGGGCGGCGAGCAGCCCGGTGAGCCCGGCGGAGCTGAGCGTGGTGAAGAAGCGGCCGATGGCGGCCCAGGCCTGGGCCCGGTCGGCGGCGATCACCCCGGCGACCACCACCGTGGCCTGGGCCGCGGCGAAGACAAGCAGGCCGATCAGGTTCCAGCGCCGGTACACCAGCCCGAACCACATGCCGTAGACGAACATCAGGGCCAGCCCGACGAACGAGGTGAACCAGGTCAGGTACCACGGCCCGGCGATGATGTAGGGCACACGGAAGAAGTGCAGGCGCACGCCCCAGCCGCCGGTGGCCCCCTCGATGACCTGGAGCAAGGCCAGCGCCAGGCCGTAGACCGCGGCGAGGGCCACCGCGAGCAGCGCGGTCCCGGCATAGTAGGAGCGCCGGCTCACGCTGAGGCCGAGCGCGAACGGCATCGACTGGAAGATGCTCAGCGCGCCCACGACGAGGAAGAACAGGTAGATCGCGGCCACCGCGCCGGTCTGGACCTGCGCGCCTCCGGCAATGCTGCTGGCCAAGGCCACGTTCACCGCGAAGTCGAAGGCCAGCACGGCCCAGGGCAGGATGTAGATCGTCGGGTCGGCCAGCTGGAAGCGGGCGACCTTGACCAGGGTAGCCGAGTTCATGCGCTTGTCCTTTCTGGCTCGTGCGTGCTGGCCTGGCTGGCCGCGGCCGCGCCCGCGACGTGCACCACGACCTGCTGCAGGCTGAGCGGCTCCAGGTGCAGCCGCAGCGCCCGCGCGCGGGCCCGGCCGCTGTCGTCCAGTTCCCCGGCCACCACCGCCGACTCCTGCGAGCCGAGCCGCCGCCGGTCCCAGACCTTTCGCCCGGCGGTGAACTCCGCCACCGCGATGGCCGGGCCGCTGACGCTCGTCGCGGCGCCGCGCACCTCGTCGGCGGCCGCGTCCAGCACGATCTGGCCCCGGTTGAGCACCAGCACCCGTTCCAGCAGCCCGGCAGCCTCGTCGATCAGGTGGGTGGACAGCAGCACCGTGCGCGGATGCTCGGCGTAGTCGGCCAGCAGCCGGTCATAGAACATCTGACGCGCCACCGGGTCCAATCCCGCGTACGGCTCGTCGAACAGGGTCACCTCGGCCCGGGCGGCCAGGCCGATCACGATGCCCAGCGCCGAGCGCATCCCCCGCGACAGCCGCATCACCCTGCGGCCCAGCGGCAGGCCGAAGTCCGCGGCCAGCGCGGCGGCCAGGCCGGCGTCCCAGTTCGGGTAGAACCACGAGGCCGCCCGCAGCGTATGACGGACCGTGAACCTGCCCCCGTACTGCGGGTAGCGCTGGTCCTCCCGGACGAACACCAGGCGGCCCAGCAGATGCTCGGCCGTGACCGGGTCGGCCCCGAGGACGGTGACGCGGCCCGAGGACGCGAACTCCTGCCCGGCGACGATGCGCAGCAGCGTGGTCTTGCCCGCGCCGTTGCGGCCGAGCAGCCCGGTGATCGACCCGGGCTCGATGTCGAAACTGACCTGGTCGACGGCGAGGGTGCCGCGGTAGCGGCGCGACAGCCGGGCCGCCGAGATCGCTGGCGTCATAGCGTGGTGCCTTCCTGTGCGAGGCTGGACTCGCGGATCAGCGCGACCAGCTCATCGGCGTCGATCCCCAGCCGGCTGGCCTCGGCGACCAGCGGCCCGACATACCGTTCGGTGAACCGCTTGCGACGCTCGTCGAGCAGCCGCGCCCTGCTGCCGGCCGCGACGAACATCCCGATGCCGCGGCGCTTTTCCACCAGCCCGTCGTCGGTGAGCATGCCGATGCCCTTCGCCGCGGTGGCCGGATTGATCCGGTAGTAGGCGGCCAGTTCGTTGGTCGAGGGCACCTGCCCGCCCTCGGGCAGGGTCCCGTCCGCGATCTCGTCCGCCAGCCGCTCGGCGACCTGGACGAACAGGGGAGCCCCTCCCTCGAGGCCGGCCATCTCCCGCAACGGCCCGGCTCCTTCCTCGGTTACGCGGTTAACTACTTGAGTAATGTACCGTTGCACCGGACCGCCGTCAAACGCCGGCGGCCGAGACGGCGCCGGCCCCCGGGCCAGCCTCGACGACCGTGGCGACCGGGTCAGCCGCAGGCGCTGCCCGCGGGCACCGCACGAGCGCGGCCGCGGCGAGCGCGCCAGTCGGAGCGTTCTCGATAATGAATGGCCTTGTCGCGTCGCTCGCCACTTCGGGCGGCACGTCGATGG
>JASHUI010000678.1:0-2957 GCA_030040095.1 Streptosporangiaceae bacterium
GTCGGCTCCACCGCCGGCGTCCTCGACCGCGCCCGCGCCGCCACCGAGTAATCACGCCCGCCGCGATGACGAGCCGGGCGCGGCTCACACAGGGCGCGAGCTGCCCGGCTCGTCCGCGCACTCTCGGAGGAGAGGCACGCCTGGAACTGATCTCCACCAGCGGCGAAGGGCAGCGCCCGGACCGGGCAACGGTCTCGTACCAGACCCCGGCGCTATCGACGCCCAATTCGGTCCCGTACATACGCAGCCTGAGCCGCTGAGCCGATTCCGAGCAGAGTGCGTCAAGGTCAGCGCGACCTGGCGCTAGGCCCCGTGCCCCGGCGCCCTTGCCCTACCATGGCCCCGCGGCTCGCCCTTCACGCGGAAGTAGTCGCCGCTCTGGCGCTCCATCTGCTCCCACGTGTACCAGCAGTCATAGCCCTTCTCAGGGACTAAATGACCGTGCCGTCAGTACCGCCTAGCGCCTTTAATCTCGACCTTGACTTTGATGCTTTTGGCTCCGCATGGCGGCAGCTAGGGCCGGTGCGGCGCGGGCGCCGCACCGGCCCTTCGTGCTACGGCACTGGCTGGCGCTATGCGCGTTAGCAGTAGTCGTCGAGGGTGGACTGCAGCCACTGCTGCGTGCCGCCGTTAAACCACACGCTAACCGTCGCCTGGTCTCCGCTGGTGGTGCTGCCCGCGAGCACCTCCGGCTCAGCGATCTCATTTGTATACCCGACGTTAACAAATGAGCAGTAGCTACCCGATTTGGGGGGCGCGATGACCCACACCGAATCCGCGGCCGCGGCGGAGCAGCTCTCGAGCGCGACATTAGCGGTGCCTGCCGCAAGGCCCGCGCAGCCGTTATACGGGTATGATCCGACCTCGTCGAAGTTTATCTCTACGACCGAATCGTTCGCGTAAGTACTGTCGAGATACGAGGCGGCACCGGTGAACGGGCAACCCGACGCGACTATACCACTGCAATTGTATGGCGAGTTCGCCGGTACCGGCGCGAAGGCGATGTCCTGCGCGTCACGGGTCTCATTCGTGTACATGATTATTGGATTGCCGCCGTTCGTGGCGCCATTTGCGTCGGCCAGGCACAGCGCGCCTGCGGCGTTGTCGCACAGCGCGTATGGGTTGGAGGTCTGCGCCAGGGCTGGGCTGCCCGCTAGCAGCGGCAACGACAGCGTCGCCACGGCGCCAGCAATAAGAACCCTCCTCATCCATTGCTCCTTTCCCTAAAACACGTTCGATTCCGCTGGCCGACCATGCCGCCACCAGCCATGCCGGTCAACCGACGCTTGGCCCGCGCGTGCGTTCCAGCAAGACGAGCCACTGTCGGGTCACCGGCTACCTGCTAGCAGCCTCATGCCTGAGCAAGATGACATTTGGTACGCCAGCGCGTGTTACGTTCTCACGTGGCCGTAGCGCCGGGGTAGCGCCGGCGTAGCGCGGACGTAGCACCCCTGGAAGGCCGGGATGGCAGGTCGCCTGGAGTTCTGTCTGCTCGGTCCGCTCACCGTGCGGCGCGACGGCGTGGCCGTGCCGGTCCCGCCGGGCAAACAGCGGGCGCTGCTGGCCGTGCTGCTGTTGCGAGCCGGTCGGCCCGTGATGGCCGATCAGCTGGCGGAGCTGCTATGGGCGCCAACGGCCCCGCCGCCATCGGCGACCGCCACGGTGCGCAACTACATCAAACGGCTCCGGCAGGCGCTCGGCACGGCAGGCCAGGACCGGATCGTGACACAGCCGGGCGGATACCTGATCCGCGTGGCCGACGGCGAGCTGGACATCACCGAGATGGAGCACGAGCTGACCGCCGCGCGCCGCGCGGCCAGGGACGCCGACTGGCCGCGGGCCAGCCGGCACGCCGCCGCGGCGATTGACATCTGGCGCGGGGAGCCGCTGTGCGACATAGACCTGCCCATGCTGAGCGAACAAGAGGTGCTGCGGCTGGCCGAGCTGCGGCTACAGGCCGACGAGCTGCGGATCGAAGCCGACCTGAACTTGGCCCGGCATGCCGAGGTTGTGGCTGACCTGCGGCAGCTTGCCGCGGCCCATCCGCTGCGCGAGCACCTGTACGCCTTGCTGATGCTGGCGTTGTACCGGTGCGGCCGGCGTGCCGAGGCGCTGGAGGCGTACCGGCAAGCGCGCGATGTCCTGGTCCACGAGATCGGCGGCGATCCCGGGCCAGAATTGCGGACCTTGCACCGGCAGATCCTTCACGATGACCCTGCCATGGCCCCGCCACTTGCTCCCCCCAGCGACGCTGCTCAGGCCGAACCGCCGGCTAAGCCCGCCCCGGGTCCGCCGGTGCCGCGGCAGCTGCCGGCCGCAGTCGCGCATTTCATCGGCCGGGCGGCGGAGCTGGCGGCACTGACCGGGCTGCTTGACGGGGCCGGGGTCGGCGCGCCGGGAACGGTGGTGATCTCCGCGATCGGCGGGACGGCCGGGGTGGGCAAGACCGCGCTGGCGGTGCACTGGGCGCACCAGGTCGCCGGCCGGTTCGGCGACGGCCAGCTGTATGTGAACCTGCGCGGCTTCGATCCCTCGGGCACCCCGGCCTTGCCGGAAGCGGCGATCCGGGGCTTCCTGGATGCCCTGGGCGTGCCCCCCGGGCAGATCCCCCCGGGCCCGGAGGCGCAGGCGGGCCTGTACCGCAGCCTGCTAGCCGACCGCAAGATGCTTATCGTGGCAGACAACGCCCGCGACGAGCAGCAGGTACGCCCGCTTCTGCCGGCCAGCCCCGCCAGCCTGGTGCTGGTTACCAGCCGCAGCCAGCTGGGCGGGCTGGCCGCCGCCGAGGGGGCGCGGCTGATCAGCCTGGACGTGCTGACCCACGGCGAGGCGGTGCACCTGCTGGCCGCCCGGCTGGGCGCCGCCCGGGTCGGCGCCGAGCCGGCTGCGGTCGATCAGATCGCCAGGTTGTGCGCGTGCCTGCCGCTGGCACTGGCGGTCGTCGCGGCCCGCGTCGC
>JASHUI010000679.1:0-6702 GCA_030040095.1 Streptosporangiaceae bacterium
TTCCAGGAACGCGGCCGCCGCCGCCAGACCGCCGCGTGCCTGGGCCCGCCCGGCCGAAAGCTCGAGTTCCTCGGCGATCGCCTCGTCCGGTCCGGTCGCCGCCTCGGCCCGGTGCCAGGCCCGGCGATCGGGGTCGGCCACGGGGTCGGTGGCGTCGGCCAGAGCCTGGTGCACGGCCCGCCTGTCGGCCGGCGCGGCCGACCGGTAGACGGCCGAGCGCGCCAGCGGGTGCGGGAACGTCACCCTGGTGCCGATCGACAGCAGTCCGTCCGCCGTCGCGGCGTCGGCCGTGTCCGGCCCGATCCCGAGCAGCGCGGCGGCCCGCCAGAGCAGCAGCGGGTCTCCGGTCGGCTCCGCCGCCGCGAGCAGCACCAGCCGTCGGCTCGCCTCAGGGAGCGACTCGTCGCGCCGGCGGAAGCTCTCCTCGATCCGGCCGGACAGGGCCGGCGCGTCGAGGGCCCCGAACCCTCCCGCCAGCTCGGCGGGCGTCAGTCCCCGCGGCAGCTCGAGCAACGCCAGCGGGTTGCCCCTGGTCTCGGCGACGATCCGGTCCCGCACCCGCCTGTCGAGCGGGGCGGTCAGCGCCGACCGCAGCAGCGCGCGGGCATCACCTTGGCCGAGGCCGCTGACCGAAAGCTCCGGCAGCCCGGTGAAGATATCGGCGCGGTCGCGGGTCGAGACGATCAGTGCGACCGGCTCGGCCAGCAGCCTGCGCGCCACGAACGCCAGCGTCTGCGCCGACGCGCGGTCCAGCCACTGCGCGTCGTCGATGGTGCACAGCACCGGCTGCTGCTCGGCCACCTCGGACAGCAGGCTGAGCGCGGCCAGGCCGACCAGGAACCGGTCCGGCGGCGGCCCGGCGCGGGTTCCGAACGCGGTGGCGATCGCGTCGCGCTGCGGCTCTGGCAGGGTGGCCTGCCGGCCAGGCAGCAGCAGGCACAGCTGGTGCAGCGCCGCGAAGGCCAGCTCCATCTCCGACTCCACGCCGCTCACCGGCGTCACGAGGAAGTCCTTGGCCCGCTCGATCGCGTAATCGACCAGCGCCGTCTTCCCGGCTCCCGGCTCCCCGCGCAGCACCAGGACGCTGCTGCAGCCGTCGCAGGCGGAGTCCAGCAGCCCGTCGAGCGCCGAGCGATGCGTCAGCCGACCCAGCAACATCATGGCTGGTCACGGCACCGCGGCGGGCTGGGCGCTGGTTTCGAAGGACAGCAGGCCGTCCTCGACGTCGACGGTGGTCTCCTGGCCGGAGGAGATCTGGCCGTTCAGCAGCATCCGGGACAGCTGGTTGTCCACCTCGCGCTGGATGGTCCGGCGCATCGGCCGGGCGCCGAACTCGGGCTGGAAGCCGTGCTCGGCGATCCAGTCCACGGCGGCCGGGGTGAAGCGCACCGTCACGCCCTGCCCGTGCATCCGGCGGCGGGTCTCCTCGAGCAGGAGCTCGGTGATCTGCTGCAGTTCGGTCTTGTCCAGCTGGCGGAAGACGATGATCTCGTCGATCCGGTTCAGGAACTCGGGACGGAACGACTCCCGCAGCCGGCGCGTCATCTGGTCCTGCAGCGCGCTCTCCTGGCCCTCGGCCGAGGCTGCCGCGGTGGCCCCGAAGCCGAGCGTGGTTCCGCGCCTGGCCACCAGGTCGGACCCGAGGTTGCTGGTCATGATCAGGACGGTGTTCTTGAAGTCGACGGTCCGGCCCTGGCCGTCGGTCAGCCTGCCGTCGTCGAGGATCTGCAGCAGGATGTTGAACACGTCCGGATGGGCCTTCTCGATCTCGTCCAGCAGTACCACGGAGTACGGCCGCCGCCGCACCGCCTCGGTGAGCTGGCCGGCCTCCTCGTAACCGACGTAGCCGGGCGGCGCGCCGATGAGGCGGCTCACCGTGTGCCGCTCCTGGAACTCACTCATGTCGAGCCGGATCATCCTGCTGTCCGCGCCGAACAGCGCCTCGGTCAGCGCGCGGGCCAGCTCGGTCTTGCCCACCCCGGTCGGCCCGAGGAACAGGAAGCTGCCGACCGGGCGCTGCGGGTCGCCGAGCCCGGCCCGGGAGCGCCGGACCGCCTCGGACACCGCCGCGACGGCCTGGTCCTGCCCGATGATCCGCTCGTGCAGGTGCTGCTCCAGGCCCAGCAGCCGGTCCTTCTCCTCCTCGGTCAGCTGCTGCACGGGCACGCCGGTGGCCCGGGACACCACCTCGGCGATGTCGTTGACCACGACCTCAGGCACCGCGCTCTCGCCCTTGCCGCGCTGCTCCACCTGGCGGCGGGTCTCCTCGATCTCGTCCCGCAGCCGAGACGCCTGCTCGTACTGCTCGCTGGCCACCGCCTGATCCTTGTCCCGCCGCAGTTCCTCGACCCGCCGTTCGAGGTCGCGCAGGTCCACGCCGGGCGTCTTGGTCCGCAGCCGGACCCGGGCCCCGGCCTGGTCGATGAGATCGATGGCCTTGTCGGGCAGGTACCGGTCGGTGATGTAGCGGTCCGACAGCTCGACGGCCGCGTTCAGCGCCTCGTCGGTGTAGCGGACCTGGTGGTGCGCCTCGTACCGGTCGCGCAGCCCGTGCAGGATCGCGAGCGTGTCGTCGACGGTGGGCTCCGGCACCAGGATCGGCTGGAACCGCCGGGCCAGCGCGGCATCCTTCTCGATGTTCTTGCGGTACTCGTCCAGCGTGGTCGCGCCGACGACGTGCAGCTCGCCGCGGGCCAGGGCCGGCTTGACCATGTTGCCGGCGTCCATGCCGCCCTCGGTGCTGCCGCCCGCTCCGACCAGCGTGTGCAGCTCGTCGATGAAGATGATCAGCTCGTCGCCGTGCTCGCGGATCTCGTCAATGATCTTCTTCATCCGTTCCTCGAAGTCGCCGCGGTAACGGGTACCGGCCACCACGCCGGACAGCTCGAGCTGGACCACGCGCTTGCCCGACAGCATCTGCGGGACTTCGTCGTCCACGATGCGCTGGGCGATGCCCTCCACGATCGCGGTCTTGCCGACCCCGGCCTCCCCGATCAGCACCGGGTTGTTCTTGCCCCGCCGGGACAGCACCTCGATGGTCTGCTCGATCTCGCCGTCACGGCCGATGACCGGATCGACCCGCCCCTCCTGGGCCATGGCGGTGAGGTCGCGGCCGAACTCGTCCAGCGTGGGGGTGGCCGACCGGCCGCCGGGACCGCCGGCCCCGGGCGGCACGCCCTGGCCGGTGAGGGCGGCCTGGAGCGCCTCCGGCGTCACGTGCGCGGCGCCGAGCATCCGGCCGGCCGACGACTCCGGGTTCACCGCCAGCGCGAACAGTATGTGCTCGGGCCCGATGTAGGTCGACCCGAGCGAGCGTGAGATCTGGTGCGCGTCCAGCAGCGCGCGCTTGGCTCCCGGCGTCAGCTGCGGCGGCTCGCTGCTGCGCTCGCGGCTTGGCTCCTGGCTCTCGACGGCGTCGGCCAGGGCGCTGGGGTCGGAGCCGGCGCGGACCAGCAACTGCCGGGTGGGCTCCAGCGTGGCCGCCGCCCAGAGCAGGTGCTCGGTGCCGAGATCCGTTCCGCCCCGCTCGGTCGCGTGGGCCGCCGCCGCGCCCAGCAGCTGGCGGGCAGGCCCGCTCATCAGCCGGGTGATGTCCACTCGCTGGGACGGGCGCCGCTGGCCCCCCGCGCCGTAGATCCGGGCGAGAAAGTCATCGAACGGGCTGGAGCCGAAGCCTTCTGGCCCGTAGAAGCCACTGCTCATCGCGAGTCCTCCCCCGTGTGGCATCGCAGTGTTCTCCCTAGCCCTACCCGGTCTCCCGAGCCAGCCACTCGCGAAATTTCGCCGCGAAACAGACAGACCATCCAATGGCGGCGGCCGGACCGGCCCGCGTAACGTGCTCGTGTGGAACACACCCGACTCGGCCGGACCGGCCTTCAGGTATCCAGGCTGTGCCTGGGCACGATGACCTTCGGACTGCAGTGCGACGAGACGACCTCGGTGTCGATCCTCGACCGGGCCGCGGAAGGAGGCGTCGACTTCCTCGATAGCTCGGACGCGTACCCCCTGGGCGGGGACCTGTCCACCCGGGGCCTGACCGAGGAGATCCTGGGGCGCTGGCTGCGCGGGAAGCGGGACCGTTTCATCGTGGCCACCAAGTGCTTCGCCCCGACCGGCCCGGCGCCCTTCGACGCCGGTAACTCCCGCAAGCACATCCTGTCCGCCGTCGAGGACTCCCTGCGGCGGCTGCAGACCGACTACATCGACCTGTACCAGCTGCACGGGTATGACCCGGCGACGCCGATCGACGAGACCCTGGGCGCCCTCGATGACCTGGTCCACCAGGGCAAGGTGCGTTACCTCGGATGCTCGAACTTCCTGACCTACCAGCTGGTCAGGGCCGTCGGCCGGACCGAGACGCTGCGGCTGGCCCGCCTCGACTGCGTCCAGCCGCGCTACAACCTGCTCTTCCGCCAGATCGAGCGGGAAATGCTGCCGTACTGCGGCGAGGAGGGCATCGGCGTCATCCCCTACAACCCGATCGCCGGGGGCCTGCTCTCCGGCAAGCACGTCAGGCAGAGCCCGCCGCCCGAGGGCACCCGGTTCACCCTCGGCACGGCGGCCCAGAACTACCAGGACCGCTACTGGCACGACCGGGAGTTCGACACGGTCGAGGCCATCCGCGAGCTGGCCGGGGAGGCCGGCGCGGACCTGGTCACGCTCGCGGTGGCCTGGGTGCTGGCCAACCCGGTGATCACGGCGCCGATCATCGGGGCCAGCCGGCCGGACCAGCTGGGCGCCAGCCTGGCCGGGGTCGGCCTCGCTCTCGACGACGACCTCAAGCGCCGGCTGGACGAGATCACCTACGAATACCGCCTCGGCGACGCCCCCAGGTAACGCGCCGGGCGGCGTTCAGGCCTGCGCGTCAGGGTCGGACGGTAACGCTAACGCGGGGCGGACCTCCGAGGCCGGGATGAACAGATCGAACACCGAGCCCTGACCCACCACGCTGCGCACGTGCACCGAGCCGTGATGAGCCTGCGCGATCGCCTTCACCACCGCCAGCCCGAGGCCGAACCCGCCGGTCTGCCGGCTGCGGCCGGTCCCGACCCGGGTGAACCGGTCGAAGATCAGCCCTATGTCGGCGGCCGGGATGCCCGAGCCGGTGTCCCTGACGCTCAGGACGATCTTCCCGTCCGCCAGCCAGGCGCTCAGCTCGATCCGGCCGCCGGCGTCGGTGTGGTCGACGGCGTTCTCGATCAGCGCGTCCAGGGCCACGGTCAGCCGGTCCCGGTCGGCCAGCAGGCGCGCGTCGGTCACGGTGCCGAGGGACCAGCGCCGGGGCGTCTGGCTCCACCGGTGCAGGATCTCCATCAGCAGCTCGGTGGTGTCCACCGGGGCCAGGTGGAGGAAGTCCGGGTTGTCGGTCGACGCCAGCAGCACCAGGCGGTTGGCGAGCCGGCGCATCCGGAGCAGTTCCTCCACGGCCACCCGGGCGTCCTTGGCGATCGTCTGGTCGGTGGCCGCGTGGGTGATCAGCTCGGCGTGGCCGAGGGCGATCGTGATCGGCGTGCCCAGCTCGTGGGACACGTCCTGCAGGAACCGTCGCTGCTGGTCCAGCAGGACCAGGTTGTGCTCGGAGACGCGCTTCATCTCCTCCATGGCGGCCATCCGCCGCCGGGCATGCCACACGACGATCACGAACATCAGGGCGAGCAGCGGAACCTCGGCCAGGTAGTCACCGTCCTGCTCGCCGCGCAATACCTGCCAGCCGATCAGGCCCCCGGTGGCCAGGGTCACGAGCGAGACGGTGAGCACCGTCGACCCGAGCCGCCAGAGCCGGAAGCCGTAGATCGCGGTCAGGCTGATCCAGATGATGAGGAACGGGACCGATCCCCAGGCCGGGATGAGGCGCATGGCGATGAGGTTCAGCCCGACGAAGACCGCCCACGCGATGTCGGGCCAGTACGCGCGGGCGATGCGCCGGATCCGGTCGCCCGGCAGCCGCGCGTGACGGGCGGTGGTGGTGCCAGCGGCCACACTTCCTCCCGTCTCGGCTGTCCGGTGGCTACCGAATCCTACGGCCGCGGGGTGGTTTGCTGGCAACCTCCGTCATACCTGGGTATGACAATCTGCGGCGGGACGACCGCGGGGGCCGGGTCGGCTTAACCTGGCTGCGTGGACGGGTTGTCCGGGGTGGTGCTGATGGCAGGTGCGGCAAGGCGGCGGGTGGCGTCGCGGGTGTGGCCGGTGACGCGGTGGTTGTGGCGGGGGCTGGCCGGCGTGGCCTGGGGCGGCGATCCGGCCCCGGTGTGGCGCTCGCCGTGGCAGCGCCGGGCGGTATACGGCGGGCTCACCACGGTCACGGGCTTGCTGGCCATGGTCAGCCTGGCCGGCGTGCGCAGGCTGGGCGGCCCGGCCGGCCTGTTCGGCTTCTGGTCGCCCGCTCCTTCCACCCGGGGCCGTCCCCTGACCGTTGTTCCGCTCGGGGAGGGCGCCCAGCGGGTGGCCCGGCGCGTCGCCGCCAAGCGGACCTTCGTCACCACCCACGATGTCCTCCTCATCCAGAAGGCTGCCCCGGTGTTCTTCAGCACCCCGATGAACGCGGCGACGCTGGACGTGCTCGTGGCGCTGGCGGTGGTGGTCCCGGTGGCGCTGGCGGGGCGGTACCCGCTGCTCGGGTGGCGGCTGGGATGGGCGGGATTGTGGCTGGTGCCGCACGCGCAGGTGGGCTGGCGCTGGGGCTGGTCGTGGGGTCCGGTG
>JASHUI010000680.1:0-5528 GCA_030040095.1 Streptosporangiaceae bacterium
CCCTCGGCGGCCAGACCGCGCTCAACGCGGCGGTGGCGCTGCACGAGTCGGGCACGCTGGCCCGTTACGGCGTCGAACTGATCGGCGCCGACATCGACGCGATCCGGGCCGGGGAGGACCGGCGGCGGTTCAAGGAGATCGTCACCGGCCTCGGCGCCGAGGTCCCGCGCAGCCGGGTCTGCCACACGCTGGCCGAGTGCGAGCGGGCCGTGGCCGAGCTCGGCTACCCGCTGGTGATCAGGCCCTCGTTCACGCTCGGCGGCTCGGGGTCCGGCATCGCCCGCGACCCGGCGGACCTGCGCCGCATCGCCGCGGCGGGCCTGGACGCCAGCCCGGTCACCGAGGTCCTGCTCGAGGAGTCGATCCTGGGCTGGAAGGAGTTCGAGCTCGAGCTGATGCGCGACCGCAACGACAACGCGGTGATCGTGTGCTCGATCGAGAACGTCGACCCGATGGGCGTGCACACGGGAGACTCGGTCACGGTGGCGCCCGCGATGACCCTGACCGACCGCGAGTACCAGCGGATGCGCGATGTCGCGATCGCGACCGCGCGGGCGGTCGGGGTGGACACCGGGGGCTGCAACATCCAGTTCGCCGTCCACCCCGGGACCGGGCGGATGGTCGTGATCGAGATGAACCCGCGGGTGTCCCGGTCCAGCGCCCTGGCCTCCAAGGCGACCGGCTTCCCGATCGCCAAGATCGCGGCCCGGCTGGCCATCGGCTACACCCTCGACGAGATCCGCAACGACATCACCGGCGAGACCCCGGCCAGCTTCGAGCCCGCGCTGGACTACGTGGTGGTCAAGGTGCCCAGGTTCGCGTTCGAGAAGTTCCCCGGCGCGGACCCGGTGCTGACCACGCACATGAAGTCGGTGGGCGAGGCCATGGCCATCGGCCGGTCCTTCCCCGAGGCGCTGCAGAAGGCGCTGCGCTCGCTGGAGCACCCGGGCGCCCCGCTGCACTGGCGCGAGCCCCCGGGCGACCCCGCCGAGCTGCTGCGGCGCTGCGCCAGCCCGCACGACGGCCGGATGGCCACGCTGCATCAGGCGATCCGAGCGGGCCTGTCCGTGGCCGAGCTCGCCGAGGCCACCGGGATCGACCCGTGGTTCATCGATCAGATCAAGGGCATCGAAGAGCAGTCCGTACGCATAGCAGCCTCCCCGGCCGGCGCCCCGCTGGGCGCCGGCCTGCTCCGTGAGGCCAAGGCCGCGGGGTTCTCCGACGCCCAGATCGCCCAGATCCGCGGCACGACCGAGGCGGAGATCCGGGGTCAGCGCCACGGGCTGGGCGTGCGGCCGGTGTACCACACCGTGGACACCTGCGCGGCCGAGTTCGCCGCCCGCACTCCTTACCTGTACTCGACCTACGACGAGCAGACCGAGGTGCCGCCGGGGGACCGCCCCAAGGTGATCATCCTTGGCAGCGGCCCGAACCGCATCGGCCAGGGCATCGAGTTCGACTACGCCTGCGTGCACGCCTCGTTCGCGCTGTCGGCCGCCGGGTTCGAGACCGTCATGGTCAACTGCAACCCGGAGACCGTGTCCACCGACTACGACACCTCCGGCCGGCTGTACTTCGAGCCGCTCACCCTGGAGGACGTGCTGGAGGTGGTGGCCGCGGAGCGGGCCGCCGGGCCGGTCGTCGGCGTGGTCGTCCAGCTCGGCGGGCAGACCCCGCTCGGCCTGGCCCGGGCCCTGGCCGCCGAGGGGGTCCCGGTGGTGGGTACCCCGCCGGACGCGATCCACCTGGCCGAGGACCGGGCCGAGTTCGGGGCGGTACTGGCCGCCGCCCGGCTGCCGGCCCCGCGGTACGGCACGGCGATGTCCCCGGACCAGGCCAAGGAGGTGGCCGACGAGATCGGCTACCCCGTCCTGGTCCGGCCCTCGTACGTGCTCGGCGGCCGCGGCATGGAGATCGTCTACGATGACGACACGCTGGGGGCGTACGTCCGGCGGGCCACCGACGCCAGCCCCGGGCACCCGGTCCTGATCGACAGGTTCCTCGACGACGCGATCGAGATCGACGTCGACGCCCTGTATGACGGCGAAGAACTGTACCTCGGCGGCGTCATGGAGCACATCGAGGAGGCGGGCATCCACTCCGGCGACTCGGCCTGCGCGCTGCCGCCGATCACCCTGGGCCGGGAGTACATCGCCGAGATCAGGCGCTCGACCGAGGCCATCGCCAGGGGTGTCGGCGTGCGCGGCCTGCTGAACGTCCAGTACGCGCTGGCCGGCGGGGTGCTCTATGTGCTGGAGGCGAATCCCCGGGCCTCGCGTACCGTCCCGTTCGTATCGAAGGCCACGGCGGTCCCGCTGGCCAAGGCGGCCGCGCGGATCATGCTAGGCGCCACGGTCGCAGGCCTGCGGGCCGAGGGCCTGCTGCCGGCCGACGGGGACGGCGGCACGCTGCCGCTGAACGCGCCGATCGCGGTCAAGGAGGCGGTGCTGCCGTTCGGCCGGTTCCGCAACGCGGCCGGCGAGGGGGTCGACACCGTGCTGGGGCCGGAAATGCGCTCGACCGGCGAGGTGATGGGCATCGACGAGGTCTTCGGCACCGCGTTCGCGAAGTCTCAGGCCGCGGCGTACGGTGCGCTCCCGGTCAAGGGCCGCGCGTTCGTCTCGGTGGCGAACAAGGACAAACGCTCGATGGTGTTCCCGGTGAAGCGCCTGGCCGACCTCGGCTTCCAGATCTGGGCCACGGCAGGCACGGGAGAGGTGCTGCGCCGCAACGGGGTCCGTGCCACGATCGTGCGTAAACATGGTGACGGCCCCGGTCCAGACGGTGAGCCGACGATCGTGGAGCGGATCCTGTCCGGCCAGGTGGATCTCATCGTGAACACGCCGTTCGGCAGCCCCGGGCAGTCCGGGCCGCGGCTTGACGGCTACGAGATCCGCACCGCCGCCGTGCGGCGGGGCATCCCCTGCATCACGACCACGGCCGGCCTGGCGGCGGCCGTCCAGGGCATCGAGGCGATCAACTCCGGCGAGGTGGGCGTGCGTTCATTGCAAGAGCACGCGGCCAGCCTGCGGTCGCGCCCGGCCCCCGGCTCCGGCCCGGCCCCGTCATGACACACGGCGACGGCGAGGCCGAGGCGGGCCCGGTCCAGGTGCGCGGGACGGTGCTGACCGTCCGGCGGGTCGACGCCTACCACGCGATGACCGTCGTGGCGCCGGGCATCGCGGCGCGCTTCCGGCCCGGCCAGTTCGTGACCCTGGCGGTCGGCGGCCCGGCCACGTCGATGCTGCTGCGCCGGTCGTTCTCGATCCACGACGTCCGGCCGGATCACGGCGGCACGGTGGAGTTCGTGTTCTCCGCGGACGGGCCAGGGACCCGGTGGCTGGCCGAGCGCCGCTCCCGCGACGTCGTCGACATCACCGGCCCGCTCGGCCGGCCGTTCCCGGTGCCCCGGGATCCGGTGACCTGCCTGCTGGTCGGCGGCGGTTACGGCAGCGCGCCGCTGTTCTCCCTGGCGGCCAGGCTGCGGGACCGCGGCTGCACGGTCGACTTCCTGCTCGGCGCGGCCACCGGCGACCGGGTCTTCGGCGCGCTGACCGCGCGGCGCACCGGGCGTACCGCCACCATCACCACCGAGGACGGGTCGCTGGGGGCGCGCGGCGTCGTCACCGACATGATGGGCCAGGTCATCCACGAGGCCAGGACCGACGCCATCTACGCCTGCGGGCCGATGCCGATGCTGCGGCACGTGACGTCGCTGGCCCGGCGCTACGACATACCGGTGCAGGTGGCCGTGGAGGAGCTGATGGCCTGCGGCATCGGGGTCTGCATGACCTGCGTGCTGCCGGTAACCGGGACCGACGGGATCACCCGGATGGTCCGGTCGTGCGTGGACGGCCCGGTGTTCCGCGGCGAGCAGGTCCGCTGGGACGACGCGGGCACGATCCCGTTCGACGCGTTCGGCGCCCCGGGCTGGGAGCCGAGGTCGCGGCGCGCCGCCGGGCTGTCGGCGGTGCGCGCGGGCGCCCCGCAGGCCGGAAAGCCCGCCGATGCCGACTGACCTGCGGGCCCGGCTGGGCCAGGCGGAGCTGCCGAACCCGATACTGACCGCGTCGGGCTGCGCGAGCTCAGGACGCGAGCTGGCCCAGTTTCTCGACGTCTCCAGGATCGGCGCCGTGGTCACCAAGTCGGTGATGCTGGCGCCGCGGGCGGGCCGGCCGACGCCCCGGATGGCGGAGACCCCGAGCGGCATGCTCAACTCGATCGGGCTGCAGGGCCCTGGCATCGACGCGTTCCTGCAGCGGGACCTGCCCTGGCTGCTGTCCAGGGGCGCCCGGGCCGTGGTCTCCATCGCCGGCGGGACCGTCGACGAATTCGCCGAACTGGCCGCGCGGCTGTCCGACGCGGCCGGGGTCACGGCGATCGAGGTCAACATCTCGTGCCCGAACGTTGAGCACCGGGGTCAGGTGTTCGCCTGCGACCCGGGCGCCTCGGGCGCGGTCGTCGACGCGGTGCGCCGCCGGGCCAGGTACGACATCCCGGTCTTCGCCAAGCTGTCGCCCGACGTCACCGACATCGTCGAGATCGCCCGGGCCTGCGTGGCCGCGGGCGCGGACGGGCTGTCGCTGATCAACACCCTGCTGGGCATGGCCATCGACCTGGACACGATGCGCCCGGTGCTGGCCGGGACGACAGGCGGGCTGTCCGGCCCGGCCATCCGGCCGGTCGCCGTGCGCTGCATCTGGCAGGTCCGCGAGGCCCTGCCCGACGTCCCGATCATCGGCATGGGCGGGGTGCGGAGCGGGAAGGACGCCCTCGAGCTGATCCTGGCCGGAGCGTCGCTGGTCAGCGTCGGAACGGCGATCTTCCACGACCCGTCGGCGTGCATCCGCATCGTCCGCGAGCTGGAGGAGGAGCTGGCGCGGCGCGGCGTGGAGCGCGTGTCCGACGCGGTCGGGCTGGCGCACGAGCCGCGGTCGGCGGTGCGCCGGAGGCTGACTGGAACCATGCCATAGGCAACCTGCTGTAGGAGGAGTATGAGCGGGCTCGAAGGCCTTAGGACACCCCGAAGGCGAACGGGGGCAACGCCGTGACCGTGACCTATCCCGCGCCGATCGCCGTCGCGCTCGACGCGCCGAACCTGGACACTGCGGCCAGGTGGGCCGGCCTGGTCACCCCGCATGTGACCACGGTCAAGATCGGGCTCGAGCTGTACCTGCGGTACGGGCCCGAGTCGGTGGCCTCGGTGCGCGGCGGCAGCGGCGTCCAGGTGTTCCTCGACCTGAAGCTGAACGACATTCCGGCCACGGTGGCCGGGGCGGCCCGTTCCGTGGCCAGGCTGCGGCCCGACCTGCTCACCGTGCACGCGGTCGGCGGGCCGGGTGCGGTGCGCGCCGCGGTGGAGGCGGTCCCGGACGCCCGGATCGTCGCGGTCACCGTGCTCACCTCGCTCGGCGACCCCGATCTCGAGCGGATCGGGCTGGCCGGGCCGGTCAGCGACGCCGTGCGACGGCTGGCCGTGCTGGCCGTGGAGGCAGGCGCGCGCGGGCTGGTCTGCTCCCCGCGCGAGG
>JASHUI010000681.1:0-10768 GCA_030040095.1 Streptosporangiaceae bacterium
TGCCGCGAGCGCCCGGTGGGCTTCGCGGCGCTGGCTGGCGGGTGCATTGGCGTAGATCGCCGACCGGGCCAGCGGATGGCGGAATTCCACCACGCCCGCGTGCAGTGTGACCAGTCCCGCGCTCTCGGCGGCGGCCAGCGCCGAGAGGTCGATCCCGAGCCGGGCCGCAGCCCGCTCGAGCGTCGGCAGGTCACCAGTGTCGCTGGCCGAGGACAGGATCAGGGCCTGCCGGGTGGCCTGGTCGAGCGAGCCGGCTCGCTGCAGGAACGCGCCCGAGATCCTGGCGGAGACAAGGACCGGGGCGCCTTCGGGAGCGAGCGCCAGGTCGTGGGCGTCCGGTGCGAGCTCGAGCAGCGCAAGCGGGTTGCCGGCCGTCGCCCGGTGCAGCCGGCTGGCCGCCTCCGGCGCCAGCTCCGGCACGAGCATGGCCGCCTCGTCGCTGGCCAGACCGCCGATCCGCAGTGCCGGAAGGTCGGCCCCGTCGAGCAGTGATGGCTCATCCTCACGGACGGCGATGAGGACAGCAACCGGATCGGCCACCAGCCGGCGGAAGGCGAACAGCAGCGCCTGCGCGCTCGACCCGTCCAGCCACTGGGCATCGTCGACGAGCACCGCCACCGGAGCCTGCTCGGCGTAAGCGGCCAGCAGGCTGAGCGTCGCGGCGCCCACGGCAAACCGGTCATGAGCCGTCCCTGGGCGCAGCGCCAGCGCGCCTTCCAGAGCGTCCGCCTGGGGCTCAGGGATCTTCTGGAGCATCATCAAGGCGGGGCGGATCAGTTCCAGCAGCGACCCGAACGGGATCTGCGCCTCCGACTCGATGCCCCGGGCACGCAGTACCTGCATCCCGGCGGCGCGTTCAGCGGCGTACCCAAGCAGCACCGTCTTGCCGATTCCCGGCTCCCCGACCAGTGCGAGCCTCGCGGTGGTGCCCGACCGCGCCTGCGCGAGGGCTTGGTCGATCTGTTGCCGCTCAAGATCGCGGCCTAGCAGCATGACGCGATTCTAGGCACCTGGTGCGACGCGGAACAGGCGCGTTCAGGACTAGGTGCCCCCACGGAAGCGAGACCGGCAATCCCGAACTTACGCTCGCCCAAAGCCAAGTCCAGGGAGGGACACCGTGACCACTACCGAGCAGCCCGTCCAGATCGACGGGGACAAGCTCATGCAATTCGTCTTCCGTGCCGTGGACGAAGTCGGCGCCACCCTGAACACGGCGCTGGTCGTGATGGGCGACAGGCTCGGCCTGTACCGGGCCCTGGCCGGGGCGGGCCCGCTGTCACCCGCCGAACTGGCCGAGCGCACCGGGACTGCCGAGCGTTACGTCCGCGAGTGGCTGAACGCCCAGGCAGCGGGCAACTATGTCGAGTACGACCCGGACACCGGCCGCTACACCCTGCCGCCGGAGCAGGCCGTGGCGCTCACCGATCCAGATAGTCCCGCCTATCTGCCCGGGTTCTTCCAGATCGCCCTGGGCTCGGTGCTCGACTCCCCGAAGATCGTCGATGCGGCCCGCAGCGGCACCGGCTTCGGCTGGCACGAGCATGTGCATGACGTGCACGAGGGCTGTGAGCGGTTCTTCCGGCCCGGCTACAACACCAACCTGGTCTCCGGATGGCTGCCCGCGCTCGACGGGGTCGTGGCCAAGCTAGAGCGTGGAGCGCTGGTCGCCGACGTCGGCTGCGGCTACGGCGCCTCCACGATCTTGATGGCCCAGGCGTTCCCGAACTCGACCTTCGTCGGCTCGGACTACCACAACGGCTCGATCGAGACGGCGCGCCGCCACGCGGAGGAGGCGGGCGTGACCGCGCAGGTCCGCTTCGAAACGGCGCCGGCGGCGGCCTACGGCGGCACCGGCTACGACCTTGTGACGATGTTCGACTGCCTGCACGACATGGGCGACCCCCTCGGAGCCGCACGCCATGTCCGCGGGACGCTCAAGCCCGACGGCACCTGGATGATCATCGAACCGCGCGCCGGTGACCGGGTCGAGGAGAACCTCAACCCGGTGGGCCGCGCCTACTACTCGTTCTCCACGCTGTTGTGCACCCCGGCGTCGCTCTCCCAGGACGTCGGGCTCGCGCTCGGCGCACAGGCCGGCGAGGCAAGGATCCGCGACGTGGTCACCGCGGGCGGCTTTACCCGCTTCCGCCGGGTCGCCGAGACACCGTTCAACCTCGTCTTCGAAGCACGCCCATAACCACCACGCACGGCCGGCAGCGGGGTCCGGCGGGTCAGCCTGACCCGCCGGACCCCGCCCGGCGCGACCAGGCACGTGCGCTCCGCTCCCAGTTCGCTGGGTTGCGGCACGTTCAGATCTGGCTTCTGCTCATCCCCAGGTCCGGTGACTCAGCACCAGCCGGTACCCGTCGGGATCGGCGATGGTTACTCCCCACTGGTCCCAGTACGGATTCCTGGCCGGGACGACCGTTCCGCCGGCGCTCACCAGGCGCCGGACGAGCGAATCATCGATCGGACCGCCGACGTACAGGACGAGCAGGTCCTCCTCGGTGGGGGCCGGAGGGGTCTCACCCTCGGGGTCACCGACCAGTTCCAGATGCCAGGCTGCCGCCGGCCAGCCAACCATCAGCAGGCCATGGCCGCCTTCGGCGTCCGGGTCGGCTCGGAAGAGTACCTCCATGCCCAGGCCCGTGACCCAGAAAGTCTCGGCCGTTGGCAGGTGACGACTCGGGCGTGCGATGCGCAGGTGGCTTGCCGGCAGTGGATCCATGCACTCCCGCCTTGGTAGGGGTTGATGATTTTCCATGGTGCCCGGCGAACGCTCCCCGCAGACCTGCCAGGGGACGCTCTGCGCGCTGGTTCCGGCTACCTCGACGCGCCGTCGGCGGGTGGTTCTGGTTCCGCGGGCGGGCGCGTCACCCGGCGAGCGACACCTGGCTCCACGTGGCTCCCGCGTCCCTGGTGATCCACAGGACACCGTCGGCGGCCAGCGCCACGCCCTGCTGGTCGGTTTCGAACCCTACGAGCGAGAACCCGCCCGGCGGCCCCGCCAGGGCGACCTTCCAGGCGCCCCCGGAAGAGACCAGGATGTTGTCGTTCCACGAGAAGCGCTGGCCGGTGATCGCCGTCACGCCGTTCGACCAGACCGGCGGCGCCGTGACGGCCGTCCAGCTCGACCCGCTATCAGCGGAGACGTACGCCAGGTCGTATTCGGACGAGCCCTGGACGTCGCAGACGAGCACCAGGCTGCCGTCGGTGGAGGCACCCAGCTCGGCGGACGGCACCGGCAGCGAGGTGGGGCACGGCACGGACTGGTGCCGGCCGGCCAGGAGCCCGGTGTACACCTCGACCGAGGGCGGAATGGGTCCGGCGCCCTCCTGGCCGACCACGTAGGCGGTCGGCCCGTGTACCACCAGGGTGGCGCTGCGATCCGGGGTGAAGCCGAGGTTCGTCCAGGTAGTGCTGCCGACCGCGGCGCGCCAGACGTCCGGGTAGGGCTGCGGGCCGGCGATGGCCCAGACCCAGCCGGACGCGGTCTCCAGCGAGAGCACCTGGCCGAGATGGCCGGGCTGCCAGCTCGCGGCACCGTCCGTCGTGAGCCACAGCGCTCCGTCGGTGCTCCATGCGTAGCCGTTGGAGGAGTTGGCGAAGCGCAGGTGGGTCACGCCGGGCGGGGGTGCTGGAAGCGCCGTCCAGCTCAGCGCCCCGTCGTCGGTCGTGAGCAACTGCCCGGAGCCAAGGACCCAACCGCGCTGCGTCGACACGAAGCTCACGTCGCTGACCGCGAAGCTGGGACTGACCGAAGCCGGCGGGCTGCTGCTGGGCGTGGAGGTCGCCGGGCTGCTGCTGGGCGCCGAGGTCGGCGTGGAGCGGGGGTGCGCCGCCGGACTCGAGGTCCCACAGGCCGTCGTGACGGCCAGGGCCAGGATGGCGGCACCCGTGGCGCCGGTGCGCATGATGTTCATGCCCCTAGGACGCTGCAACGCGCTTCGGCGTTGGACGGATCGACGGCTTCCTCGCCGGGCCTCGCCGGACCTTACCGGGAGCCGTCCAAACCGCCTTTGACCAATGAGATCGAGCATTCGCCGTGTCACGACCCGACTCCTTTTCCCGACAGCCGTGGGGCCGCAAGCCTCGAGCACGATGGCCCCTGGCGCATAACTAAAACGTCGCCCACTGCGGGCACTTCGCTAGGGCTGAACGTCCCGAAAACGCCATCTGGATCGGGCAGGGCTGCGTGCGGCGCGCCCCGGCTGCTGCGCGGCGGGAGGTCACGGGTCCCGGGCGTATGCTCAGCGAGAGCCGATTCGGAGGGCGCGGTGGCAGACTTCGTGCGGTACGAGCTTGAAGATGGCTCGGAGGTGTTCTTCGAGACGGCCGAGGCCTCCCTTGTCTCCATGCGCGGCGGCTCCGCCGATGTTGTGGACGCGGGAAAGCTCGGGGACCGCCTGCGTCACATCGCGGACGCGGCTGACGAAGTGTCGAAGGGTTTGCGGGAACGCCTGGCACCGGAAGAGATTCATCTCGAGTTCGGTGTAAAGGTTTCCGCTGAAGTGAATTGGTGGTTCTTCGCCAGATCTAATGGAGAGGCGTCAATAAACGTAAGGCTTACTTGGCGAAAAGACAGTCAGGGCACCTAGGCTCTGACGATATGTGAACGACCGATGAGCCTTGATGAACTGGCGAGAGCCAGCTGTGCGATCTATGTTGATGGCCACCGCGAGGGAACCGGCACGCTGGTCACGGACAGCCATGTGTTAACTGCCGCGCATGTGTTGCGGCGCGGGGGGCCGCTGGCCATCCGCTTTCGCGACGGAATCCTTGGTGAGGCGATTCCAGTTGAGCGAATCCCGCTGGGAGACCATGCCGGGGAAATCGACATCGCTGTACTGATGCTTGGCCCGGGGCCGGACAGGCCGCTTCCTGGGAAGTTGTGGCCGGCCAGGCGCCTGCCGACGGAGACGAAAGCGTTTGGCTACCCGAAAGCCGAAGGGGCCGCACCGTGGGGAGTGTGGCGTGATTCTACGGTCGGCGGCACTGTGGGGGGCGGCAGAGTACAGCTCGACTGGCGTGATGTGGGAACGCTGGTGGGGCATAGCGGGGGGCCGGTCTGTGACAAGCAATCAGGCCTTATGGTCGGCGTGCTGGTGGAGGGCTCGGAGGCTGGTCATTTCGATCGCTTCGTTCCTCTTCCTGTCATCAGGAGTGTGTGGAAGGACTTGCCGCGCCCGTGGCTTTTCGCTGGAGAGAACGCGCTGACGCATTTCACTCAACGGGCGACGGGCCAGCGAAGCATTGCCCGCGGCGGTGACCTGTTCCGGGGCCGGCACGAGGCGCTGGCAATTGTGCGGCGCTGGCTCCGGGCCGATGCTGGCCCGGGGATTCCCCTGGTCATCACGGCTCAGCCGGGTGGCGGGAAGTCAGCGGTCCTGTCCCGTGCCGCGCTGGAGATCGAGCGCACGGGAAATTGCGATGGGGTGGCGTTCCATGCCCGCCATGCCGTCGTCGGTGCCTTCATCGATGCTCTATCGGCCGCCTGCGGTGTGGACGCAACCTCGTCGTGGCAAGAACTCGTGGCCGCGCTGACGGCACGGGAGACGCAGGAGGTCATGGTCCTGGCCGTCGACGCGCTCGACGAGACGGCAGGCGAGCAGGACCGTGCGGACCTGCGCCAGGCCCTTCGCGAGCTAGCCCGGCTGGACTGGCTCCGCATCGCCGTGGCTACCCGGCCGCTCTCAGCTCGAGACATCTATCGTCCGGGGGGCCACCTGCATCGGCTCGGCGTACTCAGCGGCGCGACAAGCCGGAACCTGGTCGACCTGGACGCGGACAGGTTCTTCGATGCCGAAGACCTCATCGCATATATCGAGACTTTGCTGGGGCAGGACGGGTTCGCCAATCCCGGGCCACCTGGCGGGGCCTGGGAGGCCTACCGGCAGAACCCAGAAGCCCGCAGTCAGCTGGCCCGCATCGTTGCCGACCACGCCGATCGCAACTACCTCGTCGCCGGCATGTCAGCCTTTCAGCTTGCCGAGGACAGCGAGATCCTTCGTCCCGGGTCTGTGATGTTCGATCCGTCGGCGGTGCCCAGCACCATCGGCGAAGCGTTGGGCAAATACTTCGAAGGCCTCCCAGCCAATCGGCGCAAGCGTGAAGCCGGACTGCTGACTGCGCTCGCCTACGCGCGCGGGGGCGGACTCGATGACAAGCGATGGCTGGCCTTCGCCCATGCGCTGGGCTACGAGGATGTCAATGGCGATGCTCTCGCGGAACTGAAGGACGGCGCGGCCGCCGATTACCTGCTCGAAAGCGGCACGGACCCAGGTGGGGTTGTCACTCGGCTGTTCCACCAGGCTCTCGCCGACGAACTCACGGCCGGACGTGACCGGCGATCAGACGAGATCCGGCTCGTCCAGCTTCTGCGGGCCGAGAATGGCGATGGCGGCTGGCTGGCCGCCTCGGCCTATACCTGGAACAATGCACCCAGCCACGCGGCCGAAGCTGGTCTGCTCGGGCAATTGGCCGGCGAGGCCGACTTCCTTGTAGCCATGGCCCCTGCCGCGATGAGGTCCGCGGTGCGCGGTCTCCAGGTCGGCAGCCGCCAGGACCCAGTCTCGATCTATGAGGTCGCGCTCCCGTTCCTCGGCGATGAGCTGGGCATGAATGCCGCTGTCCTCGAAGTCGTCAGCCAGGCGCAAGGCAACCGTGCGCTGGCACAAGCGCTTCACGATGTGGGCGTCGAGCGGCCCTACAGGGTCACGGGCGCGATCCGCCCGTTCGACCGGGCACTGAACGGCGTCGACGGCCACACCGCGACGGTGCACGGGGTGGCTGTGCTGAGGTGGCCGCGCCTGGATCATCCGGTGATCGTCACTGCCTCGGCCGACGGGACCGCCCGGGTTTGGGACCCGCACGGCCAGGACCGGGAACTGGCCCGGTTTGAGGGCCATGACGGCCCAGTGACGGCGGTCGCGTCGCTGATGTGGCCCGGCCTGGGCCACGAGGTGATCGTCACCGCCTCGGCCGATGCGACGGCCAGGGTCTGGGATCCTCTTGACGCGGCCCAAGAGCTAGCCCGCTTCGACGGCCACGCCGCGGCTGTGCAGGGGGTGGCTTCGCTGAGCTGGCCGGGCCTGGATCACCCGGTGGTCGTCACCACGTCGGCTGACACGACCGCCCGGGTCTGGGATCCCCTTGACCCCGGCCGCGAGCTAGCCCGCTTCGATGGCCACAGGAATGATGTGCAGGGGGTGGCTGTGCTGGCGTGGCCGGGGCTGGACCACCCAGTGGTCGTGACCACCTCCTGGGACGACACGGCAAGAGTCTGGGACCCGGTCCAGCCCGGCCGCGAGCTGGCCCGCTGCGACCTGCACACCGACGACCTGCAGGGAGTGGCGGTCCTGGCGTGGCCCGGCCTGGACCACCCGACGATCGTCACCACCTCGTACGATGCCACCGCCCGGGTCTGGGATCCTCTTGACCCCGGCCGCGAACTGGCCCGCTTCGACGGCCACACCGGCGCGGTCTTGGCGGCCGCGGTCCTGCCGTGGCCCGGCTTGGAGCATCCGGTGATCGTCACCGCCTCCGCGGACGTGACCGCCCAAGTATGGGACCCTCACGAGCCAAGCCGTGAACTGGCCCGTTTCGACGGCCACAGCGGCGGTGTCCGGGGCGTGGCGGCACTGCCGTGGCCGGCCCTGGACCACCCGGTGATCGTCACCGCCTCCACCGACGCAACGGCCCAGGTATGGGATCCCTATGGAGCGGACCGTGGGCCGGCGCCCGCGCCGGGTCACGCCGCCGGGTTCATGGGCGTGGCAGCGCTGGACTGGCCAGGCCTGGACCACCCCGTCATCGTCACCGCCTCCACAGACAAGACGGCAAGGATCTGGGATCCTGCCCAGCCTGGCCATGAGCTGGCCCGCTTCGGCGGCCATACCGGCTGGGTGTGGGCCGTGACCACGCTGGACTGGCCGGGCCTGGACCACCCCGTGATCGTCACTGCCTCCACGGACAGGACGGCAAGAGTGTGGGATCCCCGGGATCCGGGCCAGGAACTGGCCCGCTTCGACGGCCACACCGGCAAGGTCTGGGCCGTGACAACGCTGGACTGGCCGGGCCTGGACCATCCGGTGATCGTCACAGGATCAGCTGACGAGACGGCAAGAGTCTGGGATCCGCGCCAGCCCGGCCGGGAGCTGGCCCGCTTCGACGGGCACACCAGCGCCGTGCAGGGGGTTGCGACACTGCGCTGGCCGGACCGGGACCACCCGGTGATCGTCACCGTCGCCCTGGACGGAACCGCGAGGGTCTGGGATCCCCGCGAACCCGGCCGGGAGCTGGCCCGCTTCGGCGGCCACACCGGCTGGGTGTGGGCGGTGACGTCGCTGGACTGGCCCGGCCTGGACCACCCGGTGATCGTCACCGCAGCCACAGACGGAACGGCCCGGGTCTGGGATCCGTGTGATCCTGGCCGGGAGCTGGCCCGCTTGGACGGCCACACCGGCTGGGTGTGGGCGGTGACGTCGCTGGACTGGCCCGGGCTGGACCACCCGGTGATCGTGACTACTTCCCTGGACAGGACGGCGCGAGTCTGGGATCCGCGCGCGCCCCGCACCGCGGTCGCCTCATTCGCGCTGCTGGGAGAGGGTCATTCCATCGCCGTTCTCGACCCGACAACGCTGGCCATTACGTCCTCGCGCGGATTCCTCGTGTTCGAGCTCGAAGCGGGCGAGCATCGTCGCAGAAAGTAACTCACCCATCACGTCTTGCCGGGCGAAGGTCGAGCACCGGCCAGATCCCCGTCCAGGTGAGCGGTGAAGATGGTCAGTATCCCCGAACGGGTGTGCTGGGTGAGCCAGGCCAGGGCCTGCCCGGCCATCAACGGCTCGCCGTAATGGTGGCGGTACTGATCGAACACCCGGGCCACCTCAGCCAACTGAGCGGACGTCGGCTGGCCCAGCTGTGCAACCGCCGGAGTCACGGTCTCACGCTACAGACGGTCGGTGTCCTGCCGGTGCAGCTCGGTTTCGAGCAGGTCCATGGCCTTGAGGAAGGCTTCCTGCTCGCCGGGGGTGAGCTTGTCCAGGACGCGGGCCAGCGGTTTGGCGGCGCCATCGAGCCAGTGGCCGATCAGGGTTGCCTGGCCGGGGATGATCTGGACGATCGTGCGCCGCCGGTCGGCCGGGTCCGGGCTCCGCTCGACCAGGCCTGCCCGGTCAAGGTCGGCGAGCACACCGCTGACCGTGGGCAGGGTCAGGCCCAGCCGGGAAGCCAGTTCCCCGACGGTGAGCGGGCCGCCGCGGATCTGCTCGAGTGCGGCGACGTGCCGCGGGCTCAGCGCGGAGGGCACCGGCGCGGGCGCACCGGGATCCTGCCAGCGCCGCATACCCCTGGTCACCCGGGGAAACAACTGCATGAGGCGCAGGCACAGCGCGGAGTGCTCAGAGCCGCTCGCGTTGTCCGCCATGGCCCTGCCTCCTCCCTGGTGCGCCGTCCCGCCTTGACTGCCTGAACCCAAATATATATGCTTTTGCTATCAAAACCATTTTTATTCGGGAACGAAACTTACGGAGGCGGCATGACAGCGCAGGGAGGGCCAGCGCCTGGCGGGCGTGACCGAGCGGAGCCGGCCACCTCAGCGCTGCAGGCGCTGGTCCAGCACGGCACGTTCACCGGATCCTGGATCCTGGATGCGGCCAGGTCCGAGGTCTTGCTGGAGACCAGGCACACATGGGGGCTCCGCCCGCTCCACGGCGTCTTCCGCCAGGTCACCGGCAAGGGCACGGTGACCGCGGCCGGCCAGGTCACCGGCATCCTCACTGTCGCTGCCGGGTCGATCGACACGAAGAACAAGATGCGTGACAAGGATCTGCGGTCGGCCAAGGTCTTCGACATCGCCAACCACCCGGACATCACCTACGCCGTCGATGGCATGCAGCCCGGCAGCGAGGGCGTCCACGTGACCGGCAGCCTGACCGTCCGCGGCCGCACCCGTCCGCTCTCTTTCGACGCGAAGGTCTCCACCGACGAAGGAGAGGTGCGGCTGGACGCCGAGGTCCCCGTCAACCGGGCAGACTTCGGCTTGACCTACAGCCCGCTGGGAATGGCGTCGATGAATAACACCATCGTTGTGCACGCCCTGTTCACCCGCGGATAAGCCGCACGATCGGGCAGCCCCCGCGCAGGGCATCCGCGGCGTCCTTGCGGCCCGCGCGGCCCGGCGCCAGTTTCCGGCAGCCGGGCCATCCAATTGTCAGGTGCGGCGTCATAGCTGGGACCTCAGCACGTCGACCTCACAGCCCGGCGTCCACGGGTCGAAGCCGTGCTCGGCCAGCCAGCGGACCGCCGCCAGGCTCCGCAGCGACCACCACGCGCGGATCACGTCGAGGTCGACGCCGGTGCCATAGCCGGCGACGACGTCGCCGAGGTGCTCCTGGTGCCCGAGCGTCAAACTGGCCAGGTCGTACAGGGCATCGCCCTGGGCCGCCTCGGACCAGTCGACCACGCCGGTGATCTTGTCACCGTCGGCGAACACGTGGGTGACCTGCAAGTCGCCATGCGTGAACACCGGTGTCCACGGCCGGAGCGCAGCCTCGGCCACCCGGCGGTTGCGCGTGACCATCTCGGCGGGAAGGACGCCGTTCGTGACCAGCCACCCGCACTCGCCGTCGAGGTCCGATGCGATCTCCCCGACGCTGCGGCCGGGCCATGGCGGCAGCGGCGCGTCGTGCAGCATCCGGGCGGCGGCACCCGCCGCGGCCCACGCCCCCGGCGACGCGGCCGACGGCTCGCCGAGACGGCCGAGCGC
>JASHUI010000682.1:0-3165 GCA_030040095.1 Streptosporangiaceae bacterium
CGCGGCCGGCGCCGGCCGGGCACCCGTCGCCGGAGCCGAGTCCGCCGCCTGACCGCGCCGCGCCGCAGTCCGCCGCCTGACCGGGCCGGTGCCGGGCCACCCTGGCCGTACCACCGCTCCTTGCGTAGGATCGTCCCCCGGCATGGAGGTGGGAGATGGCTGAGTTCGTCCGCGTCGAGACCGATCAGGCGGTGGCCACGATCCGCCTGGACCGCCCGCCGATGAACGCGCTGAACGGCCAGGTGCAGGACGAGATCGCCGCCGCCGCGGACCGGCTCACCCGCGACGACGCGATCCGGGCCGGCGTCATCTACGGGGGCGAGAAGGTCTTCGCCGCCGGCGCGGACATCAAGGAGATGGCCGAGGCCAGCTACGCGGAGATGGCCGCCGACAGCACCCGGCTGCAGGCGGCGTTCACCGCGGTGGCCAAGATCCCCAAGCCGGTGGTCGCCGCGATCACGGGCTATGCCCTGGGCGGCGGCCTGGAGCTCGCGCTGTGCGCGGACTTCCGGGTCATGGGCGAGAGCGCGAAGGTCGGACAGCCCGAGATCCTGCTGGGAATCATCCCGGGGGCGGGCGGCACCCAGCGGCTGCCCAGGCTGATCGGCCCGGCCCGGGCCAAGGACATCGTGTTCACCGGACGGTTCGTCGGGGCCGAGGAGGCGCTGGCCATCGGCCTGGTCGACAAGGTCGTTCCCGACGCGGACGTGTACGCCCAGGCGCGGGCGCTCGTGGCCCGCTACGCGTCCGGCCCGGCGGTGGCCCTGCGAGCCGCCAAGCAGGCGATCGACGCCGGTCTCGACGTCGACCTGGCCACCGGGCTGGAAATAGAGCGGCTGAACTTCGCCGGCCTGTTCGCGACCGAGGACCAGCGGACAGGAATGCGGAGCTTCGTGGAGAATGGACCTGGGAAGGCGACCTTCGCCGGGCGGTGAGCGTCGCCGCGCGGCGACGCCGCAGGCGTTCGGAGGAAGCAGCCACGTTCATGGATCAGGCAACCGCCAGCGACGGGCGGGCCGGCCGGTGACCGAGCCGGGTGGCGGGCCGGCCAACGGGGCCGGCGGCGAGCCGTCGCTGGACATGGTCACGGCCGCGCTCCGCGCCGACACCGCCGACCTGACCGTCTACACCCGCGTCCTCACCCAGTCGCTGGGCGATGCGCTACCGCCCCAGTGGGTTACCGTTGACGTGGACCGGAGCATGTCCGACCGGATGCGCGGCCGGCCCGGCCAGGTGTCGAAGATCACCGTCCGCCTGGGGGAGCGGGTGATGACGCTCGGCATGCAGCGCGGGACGCCGGTCGCCGAGATCTGCAGCGAGGTGCGCGGGGTGGTGCTGTCACGTCAGCAGGTTCCGCTGGGCGTATGGACGGACGAGCTGGCCAGGGCGCTGGTCGCGCACGCGGAGCAGAACGCCGAGGCGGCCAGGGCGCTGCGCCGTCTGGTCGCAGGAAGTTAGAACGAAGTACGCGGCGGGGGCCCGCGTGGCCGCGGGCCGCGGAACACGAGGGGTGTCATGCGTCACGCCTACCAGACCGCGCTCGTCACCGGCGCGTCCCGGGGAATCGGCGAGAGCCTGGCCAGGCGGCTCGCCGCTGACGGCAGCAACCTGGTCATCCTGGCCCGCCGGGCCGAGCCGCTCGAGGTGCTGGCGGCCACGCTGCGCAGCGCCCATCAGGTCAGCGTCGAGGTGCTGACCGCCGACCTGGCCTCGCCCGCCGGGCTGGCCGCCGCCGAGGCGCGCCTGTCCGATCCGGACCGGCCGATCGAGTTGCTGGTCAACAACGCCGGGTTCGGCTCGTCCGGCCCATTCGCCGAGCTGCCGGCCGCCAGCGCCGAGGACCAGATCCGGGTCAACGTGACCGCGGTGGTGCGGCTGACCCACGCGGCGCTGCCGGGCATGCTGGGCCGGGGGCACGGCGGGGTGCTCAACGTGTCGTCCGTGGCCGGCTTCTTCCCCTCGCCCGGCGCCGCCGTGTACGGAGCCAGCAAGGCGTTCGTGACCTCGTTCAGCGAGAGCCTGGCCGCCGAGGTGAAGGGCAGCGGGGTGCACGTGACCGCGCTGTGCCCCGGCTTCACCCGCACCGGGGTCCGCGGCGCCTCGGTGTCCGGGCCGGCGGGCCTGGCCTGGCTCGACCCCGACAAGGTAGCGGGAGCCGGGCTCGAGGCGGTCGCCGCGGGCCGGGTGCTCTCGGTGCCTGGCCCCCAGTACAAGTCGGTCGTCTCGCTGACCCGGGTCGTCCCGCGGGCCGTGCTGCGGTCGGCGGTGACGGCCGTGCGGCGGACATAGCCCCGCCCGCAAGGACGGGCAGCAAGGCGCGGAAGGATGGAACTCCGTAGGCTGGTGAGGCCATGACAGCTCAGGATCACACGCCGGCGACGCTCGGGCCCTACCGCCTGCTCGAGCGGCTCGGCGAGGGCGGCATGGGCGTGGTCTACCTGGCCGTCGACCCGGAGCAACGCCAGGTGGCGGTCAAGGCGCTTCGGTCGGCCATCGCCGCCGACCCGAACGCCCGGCGCCGGCTGGCCCGCGAGGTCGAGACCATGCGCCGGGTGCGCAGCCCGTTCGTGGCCGAGATCCTCGACGCGGACGTCACCAGCGACCCGCCGTACATCGTGACCAGGTACGTCCACGGCCAGACCCTGGAAGAGGTGGTGAACCGCGGCGGCCCGCTGACCGGGACCCAGCTGGCCCGGCTGGCCTCCGGGCTGGCCCTGGCCCTGGCCGCGGTGCACGCCGCCGGCGTCGTCCACCGCGATCTCAAGCCGGGCAACGTGATGCTGACCGGCGGCGAGCCCGTGGTGATCGACTTCGGGATCGCCCAGGTGCCGGACTCCACCAGGCTCACGCAGACCGGGATGTTCATGGGCACGCCCGGCTACCTGGCGCCCGAGGTGATCGAGGGCCAGCCGAGCGGCCCGGCGTCCGACGTGCACTCGTGGGGGGCCACCGTGGCGTTCGCCGCCACCGGGCGCCCCCCGTTCGGCACCGGCGCGTTCGAGACGATCTTCTACCGGATCGTCAACGGCCAGCCGGACCTCGACGGCTTCCCGGCGCCCCTGGTGTCGCTGGTGGGACAGGCGCTGGCCCGCGATCCGGCCCGCAGGCCCGACACGGCCGAGCTGTGCCGGCGCACCGCCGCGCTCGATCCGGCGTCGCTGGTCG
>JASHUI010000683.1:0-8231 GCA_030040095.1 Streptosporangiaceae bacterium
CGCTAACTCGCCGCGGCGCGGCGCTTGTCTAGGCTGCGGCGGGCGCGGCGGGGTCTGATCAGCCTGACCGGCTGAGGAGTAAGGCATGTGCGGTCAAGGCTCCCAGTCCTCCACCGCGTGTGTCCAGGCTCCGGGGAAAGTCCCCGCCGCGCCGCGGCCCAGCGGGTCCTCCCCGGACTCGATCACGATCCGGAACAGGTCCGGGCGGAGCACCGCAATGGTAAGCGCGACCGGCCGGCCGGCCCCGGGATCGTCGAACCGCACGGTGACCAGCGCGGCCGGCTGCCCGGCGGACAGCCGCAGGCTCCGGGCCACCGACGGCGACGGCGGTTGCATCTCGACGTGAACCGCGCGCGGCTCGCCCACCGGGGTCGCTTCGCCCTGCTCCGATTCGGGGATCAGCGGGGCGGTGATCGGCAGCAGCGTCAAACCGGCCGTCGCGCCGGCCCCCTGCGGGCTGACGAACGGCCCGGCGATCTCCTTGATCAGATAGGTCGTGCACAGCGCGGCCGGCTCGCCGCCCGCGGTCCACTGCACCCGGACGACGCCGACCAGATCGCCCGGCGGGATCCGCAGCGCCCACCCGATGTCCTCGGGGACCTGCCGCCAGGAGGCCTGCCGGCTGCGGCAGACGATCTCGCCGCCCATGGGATCGGCGCGCGAGCCGAACCCGGGCACGCCCTCGATCGGGATCAGGTACTCGGCGGGGCTGACCCGGTACAGCTGCCCGTCCGGCAGGCGGCGGACGAGATGCCGGGCGGCCAGCTCGTCCATGGCGGCGTCGATCTCGGCGGTGCCGACGTTGTAACGCCGGGCCAGCGCGGTGTGCCGAGGCAGCCTCCAGCCCGGCTCGTGATGGATGAGCGCGGCGGCGATGCGATCGGCCAGCACGGCCACCGCCGGGCGCGATCCCCCCGTCTGACGCCCACCGCGGACCTGGTCGCTGCTAGTGGCCATGGGGGCCTGCGCGACTGCCGACCTTCCCCCCATCGCAGCCGGTTCCCCGGTGGCGCCCGGCACGCCGGTCACTCCGCATAGCGCCGGGAGATCGCGACGACCACCCGTCCCAAGATGATGACCAGCAATACGAAGACCAGCAGTATCAGTGCCGCGTCGTAAGAAAGGATCAGACCCGAGGCCGTGCCGGCGTCCCAGAAGTTGAAGATCGCATAGGTGAGGAACGCCACCGGCGCGTGAGTCAGCGTCAGCGACGGATTCAGGTCGGTCCAGCCCGCGGTGTAGAGCAGCGGCGCGGTCTCGCCCACCGAGATCGCGATCGCCACCAGCAGGCCGGTGACGATCCCGGGCACGGCCGACTTCAGCACGATCTTGCGCAGCGTCCACCCGGGCGAGATGCCGAGCGCCTCCGCGCCCTCGCGGTAGGACGCGGGCACCTGCAGCAGCGCGGTCTCTGTCGCCTTCGTGATGTACGGGATCACGATCACCGAGAGCACCAGCACCGCGGGCAGCAGGCCGAACTCCCAGTGCAGGCCGATCACCAGGGTCAGGTAGCCGACCAGGCCGAGGACGATCGACGGGATGCCGGAGAGCACCTCATAGCCGCCGCGCAGGATCGTACGGTGGCGGCCGACCGCGAACTCGGCCAGGTACATGCCGGTGAGGATGCTGATCGTGCCGCCGACGATGAGCACGCCGAGCGTGATCACCAGCGTGCCCATGATCGCCTGGTGCAGCCCTCCGGCGTCGCCCGACGTGGTGTTGGTGGTCAGGACGCTCCACTGGAAGTGCGGTATCGCGCGGACCACGACCCCGCCGGCCAGCCAGATCGCGGGACCGATCACCACGAGCAGGCCGATCGCGCACAGGACCCAGAAGATGACGTTGCCGATCTTCCTGCTCAGCGGCACCTGCGGCCATTCGGAGGTCTCGGCCTTGGTCGCGGCCGGCTGGCCGTGAGTTCCGCTCATTGTCACAACCCCCGGCCGACGGGAAGGGCGGTTCCGGACACCCGGCGCACCATGAGCCGCGCCAGCACGTTGGTCGACAACGTGATCACCATGAGGATCAAGGCGAGCTCGGCGAACGCGCTGACGTCCATCCGGTCGGTGATCGCCGTGTCCAGGTTCTGCACGATGTTGGCGGCGATCGTAGTCATCGCCGCGTACAGGTTGTTGGGCAGCGAGCCCAGCGCCACCCCGCACACCATGGCCACCGCGATGGTCTCGCCGATCGCGCGGCCGAGGCCGAGCACGGCGGCGCCGATCAGGCCGGAGCCGACCCAGGGCAGGGTCACCCGGCGGGCGCACTGGGCATCGGACATTCCCAGTGCGATCGCGCCCTCGCGCGGCAGCACGGGCACGCCGCGGATCAGGTCGCGCGAGGTGGCGGCGACGATCGGGATCACCATGATGGCCAGGATCAGGCCGGAGGTCAGCAGGCCCTGGCCGCTCCCGGTGTCGCCGTGGAAGAAGCCGAGTCCGGGCCAGTTGGGCACCACGTCACTGATCACCGGCGAGATGTGGTGCGCGATGAACGGCCCGAAGGTCAGCGCGCCCCACAGGCCGATGATCACGCTGGGGATGCCGGCCAGCAGTTCGATGAACATGCCGATGACGCTGGCCACCCGCCGGGGCAGCCGCTCCACGATGACCAGCGCGGCGCCGATCGAGACCGGCACCGCGATGATCAGCGCGATGATCGAGGTCGCTATCGTTCCCAGGATCTCCGGGAGCGCCCCGAACTGTTCGCCCGCCAGGTGGGTGAGGCCGTCCGACTTCACCGGGGCGGCGTACTGGGCGCCGAAGTTCCAGGTGGTCCCGGAGAAGAAGTGCCAGCCGCTGAACCGGATGGCCGGTATGGCCTGGATGATCAGCGTGATCAGCACGAACAGGAGCATGAGCACGGGCACTACCGCACCGCCGCGGCCAAGCCACTTGACCAAGTCGCCGTTGCGGATCAGGCCGCGGAACGCGGCCCCCGGCCGCCGGAGGGGCGGGGCGTCCGCCCCTCCGGTCGGCCGTGCCGCTGGTGCGGAGGCTGCCATGGATCAGCCCTTGATCGAGTTGACCAGGCTCTGAGCGGTGGACATCGTGCTGGCCGGCAGCGCGACGAACCCGACCGTGGCCAGGTTCTTCGCGGAGTCGCCGGTCGTGAGGATCCAGCTCAGGAACGCCTTGATGGCACTGGCCTCGGCGGCGCTCGGCTGGGTCTTCTTCACGATCGCGTACTCATAGTTGATGATCGCGTAGCCGGTCGGCGCCGAGGTGTTGATCAGATCCTGTGCCCCCGTGGACGGTGCGGCCGGGAAGCTGGCCAGCGCCGCGCTGACAGCGGCGGGGGTCGGCTGGGTAAAGTCGCCCGCCTTGTTCGCCAGCGAGGCCTCGCCCAGGCCCGCGGCCGTGGTCTTGGCCAGGTAGCTGATGCCGATGTAGGCGATGCAGCCCTTGGTGCTGCCGCAGCCGGTCACCATGCCGCCGCTTCCGGTCTCGGCCAGCGCACCGGGCGCGGACGGCCAGGTGATCGTGGTGCCGACGTTGCTCGACGGCCACGCGCTCGGATCCTGGGCGTTCAGGTAGGAGGTGAACAGGAATGTGCTGCCCGAACTGTCCGCCCGGTGCAGCGTGACGATCTTCGTGGCTGGCAGCGACACGCCCGGGTTGAGCTTGGCGATCGCTGGGTCATTCCACGTCGTGATCTTGCCGTTGTAGATGTCGGCCAGCACCGTGCCGTTCAGGTTGACCGACTTCAGGCCAGGCACGTTGTAGCTGACCATCAGGGACGCCACCGTCAGCGGGATGTTGAGCAGCCCTGGGAACTTGGTCAGGTCGGCCGCGGACAGGTAGGCATCGGACGCGCCGATGTTCACCAAGCCCTCGCTCGCGTCAGCGATCCCGGTACCAGAGCCGGTCGCGCCCGAGGTGATCGTGACGCTCGGGTTGGCGGTGCTATACGCCGTCTGCCAGGTACCGAACAGCGGGAACAGCAGCGTGCTGCCGGTCTCCGAGATCGACTTGCCGTTCGCGTTGTTCGAGGCCGGCGTTGTCGACGTAGAGGTGGGTGTCGAACTCGAACTGCTGCAGGCAGCCGCCAGCAGGGTGAGCGGGACCAGAGCGGCCGCCGTGCACACCAAGCGGATCTTTTTGGCCACCGGGGAATACTCCTTTTCTTTTGCACGCTAACGCGTGCGCTACACGACTCGCACGCGGCGCGTGCGATGAGGTCCGCGCTCGGTGCGCGGCTCTTGCCCCCGGGCGGGGGGAGTGATGGTCCTCTCGCCCGGGAGGGTCTTGTCTAACCGAAGCGGCCGCCCACGTAGTGCGCGGTCTCCTCGTGTGCGGGGTGCTCGAAGACCTGCTCGGTGTCGCCGTGCTCGACCATCCGTCCCTGGTACAGGAAGATGGTGCTGTCGGCGACGCGGCGGGCCTGGGCCAGGTTGTGGGTCACGATGACCACGGTGATCTTCGGGGTGAGCGTGCCGATGAGCGCCTCGATCGACTCGGTGGCGATCGGGTCGAGCGAGGACGTGGGCTCATCGAGCAGCAGCACCTCGGGGTCGACCGCGAGCGCGCGGGCCAGACAGAGCAGCTGCTGCTGACCGCCGGACAGGCGGAACGGCGAGTCCTTGAGCCGGTTCTTGACCGCGTCCCACAGCCCGACCTCGGTCAGCCTCTGCTGCGCGATCTCCCGCATCTTGCTCCGGCTGGCCATCTTGTGCGCCCGTACCCCGGCGACCACGTTGTCCATGATCGACATGGGGAACGGGTTGGGCCGCTGGAAGAGCATGCCGACCCGGCGCCGCAGCGACATCAGCTCCACGCCCGGGTGCCAGATGCTGCGCCCGTCCAGGAGCACGTCCCCGTCGTGCCGGTAGCCGGTCACATTGTCGTTCATCCGGTTGAACGTGCGCAGCAGCGTCGACTTGCCCGATCCGGTGGGACCGATGAGCGCGGTTATGGCGCCCCTCTGCACGTTCGTCGTGATGCCGGACAGGACCGCCCGCTGCCCGAAGCTCAGCGTCAGGTCCACAGCCTGCAGCGACGTATCAGCGCTCGCGGCGGCCGGGGCCTGCGAGCCGGTGTCGGCCTCAGACGCCTCGGTAACGGTGCCCGGGACGACGCCGTCACCTCCGGACCTCGCCGGATCAGCCTCGATCGACATGATGTCGCCTTGCCCCCAACGGTGGTGATGAGCGGGCCGCGTGGTCACGGCCAAGACCAGTTCTATGAGGCCAAGGTAACCAGCAGTTGAACAACAGATAATTTGGAAGGCGACGAACAGCAGTCAAGAAGTTAAACACTGCGAAACTCTGGCAGAGGCGCGGACGATCCCCGGCATGTCGCCGGGGATCGTCCCGCTGACCTGCGCGCTGCGGCTAGACGGCCACCTCCAGCTCGGTGATCTTGCCGATGTCGGCGGAAACCACGCGCTCCGCCCGGACATTGCCGGGGGCCAGCACGCGCAGCGTCCACGACCCCGGGGCGGCGAAAAACCGGAACCCGCCGTCCTCCCCGAGCGGCACCTCGGCCACGAACTCGCCGCCCGAGTTGAGCAGCCGCGCGTAGCCGACCGCCACCGCCGACCCGTCCCGCGTTACCCGGCCCTGCACCACGGCCTGGGTCCCGGCGTCCTTCGCCCCGCCGGCCGGCGCCCCGCAGCCGTCCGTGCTCACCTGGCGTCCCCGAGCTCGATCGGAACCCCGACGAGCGAGCCGTACTCGGTCCACGACCCGTCGTAGTTCTTCACGTTCGGCTGGCCCAGCAGCTCGTGCAGCACGAACCAGGTGTGCGCCGAGCGCTCGCCGATCCGGCAGTAGGCGATCGTGTCCTTGCTGAAGTCCAGCCCCGCCTCGTCGCCATAGAGCGCGCGAAGCGCGTCGTCCGACTTGAACGTTCCGTCCTCTTCCGCAGCCTTGGACCACGGCACGTTCTTGGCCGACGGGACGTGGCCGCCGCGCTGGGCCTGCTCCTGCGGCAGGTGGGCCGGGGCGAGCAGCCGGCCGGCGAACTCGTCGGGCGAGCGCACGTCGACCAGGTTCTTGTTGCCGATGGCGGCGACCACCTCGTCGCGGAACGCGCGGATGGCCTGGTCCTGCTCCTGCGCGTGGTAGCTCGTCGCCGCGCGCCGCGGCACCTCGGTCACCAGCTCGCGGGACTCCAGCTCCCACTTCTTCCGGCCGCCGTCGAGCAGCTTGACGTTGTTGTGGCCGTAGAGCTTGAAGTACCAGTACGCGTAGGCGGCGAACCAGTTGTTGTTGCCGCCGTAGAGGATGACCGTGTCGTCGTTGCCGATGCCGCGCTCGGAGAGCAAGGCCTCGAATCCGGCCCGGTCCACGAAGTCGCGGCGCACCGGGTCCTGCAGATCCTTCTTCCAGTCGATCTTGACGGCGTTGCGGATGTGACCCTTGCCGTAGGCGCTGGTGTCCTCGTCGACCTCGACCAGGACCACGCCCGGGTCACCGCCATGGGCCTCGACCCAATCGGCGTCCACCAGGACGTCAGAGCGGCTCATATGGAAACCTCCTTGTCAGCTTCGGCCGACGCCAGCGATGGGCGGACCGGCCGGATACGTCGGATGAGCAGATACATCTCGCAGCCCAGGCAGAGCCCGAAGACTCCGTTCAGGAACGCTGCCAGCAAGCCGGCCGAGGCGGCCGCCATCCCCAGCGGCGTGATACCCGCTGCGTACCCAATGATCCCTATCACGCTGGTCACCAAGCCCACGCCCTGGGAGAACCTTGGCGGAGCCTCCGGCTCGAGTTCTTTGGGCGGCCCCAGACGCGGCCGCACCAGCCAGCGGTAGATCAGCCCGTAGGGGGCATTGCGCATCCCGAAGATGGATCCCGCCGCGAAGACCAGTGCCTGCGCGGCGAGCAGCCATACGTTTCCGGTGATCAGGACAATCACGAAGACCACCGTGGTGATCAGCGCTCCGAAACGCGGGCCTCGCGGATCGATGTCCATCTGCTGTGTCCCTTCGGGGGTACCGGCGGGCTGAACCATGGACACGGCGCCCGCCTGGCGCGCCTTCCTGCTCGCCCGGCCTAGAGCCGGCGGCGCGCCCTGCTTCTACTGCCTGCTCCGCTTTTGCCGCCGCGGGCCAGGCAGACGTGCAGGTCAGCTGGCGGCGCCGCGGGGCCGTGGCGCGGAAGGCTGGCCACTGCCGGGCAAGGCGCGACACTGTGCGGTCGCCACACGGCAGAAGTCGACGGCGCGCCGTCTGGTCAGCAGGGACCGGGGCGGCCGGGCCGTCCCGGTCGAGCAGGAAGCCGATGTCCAGACACGCACAACGCCGATGCTATGCGCGGCCGGGTCGGCTGTCACTATCTTGGCTTTCCTGATCTGACCAATAGGAATTAGGCGACGACTTCGCCGACCGCGGCGATCACGTCGGCCTTCCGGGGCTGGCCGCTGGCCCGCTTCGCGATCCGGCCATCCGGGCCCACCACCAGAACCGTGGGCGTCCTGCGGATGTCCAGCCGGCGGACCAGGTCGAGGTGCGATTCGGCGTCGATCTCCACGTGAGCCACTCCGTTGATCATCCCCGCCACCTCGGCCAGGATCTGCCTCGTGGCCCGGCACGGGGCGCAAAACGCGGTGGAGAACTGCACCAGCGTGGCTCGCTCCCCCAGTGGCAGCCCGAGTTCGGCACCGGTGATCAGCGGACCGGTGGCCTCGGCCGGGTCGGCTGAAGGCCGCGCGCCGTCGGCGGACGTCGCGCGCATCCTCCCGTTGGTTCGGCGCCAGGCCAGCCCGGTGGCCAGCGCGACGGCCAGGGCCGCGACAAGAGCGATCAGTCCGGGAGGCACATCCTGCTAAGCGCGCGAGTGCGCGGCCGCATTCCCGCGGTCAACGCCCGGTCTCGGGGCCGGTGCCGGGCGCGTGGTCACCTAACTTGGCCGGGATCGTGACCAGCGCCCCGCCGCTCGGTCCGGTGATGTCGAAGCCGCGCACGTCCTCTATGGGCGTCGACGACCTGGCCGAGTACCAGTTGCCGCTCTGTGCGGCGTCGACCGTCCAGGTGCCTGCCCAGAGGTGCTGACCGCTGGAGGTGATCACCCAGAACACGCAGTGCGTGCCGTTCTTGATGCCCGAGACCTGGACCTGCATCCCGGTTCCCGATCCGTCCGGCTGGTAGTAGACGGCCGCCGTGATATGGGTCGACGGGTCGCTGCCGCGGGACAGGTAGGAGACGTACTGCGTGCCTGGCCCGCCGGCATTGTGGTTGTGCGTCATCAAGGCCCCGCCGGCGATGCCGCCCCCGACCGCGATGAT
>JASHUI010000684.1:0-10282 GCA_030040095.1 Streptosporangiaceae bacterium
GAGATACCCAGCCGGGCTTACGTCGCCGCGTTCGGCTTCAAGGGGCCCGACCAGCAGAAGCCGGCCGGGCTCATGTCCGGCGGCGAGCGGGGCCGGGTCAACCTGGCGCTCACCCTGAAGCAGGGGGGCAACCTGCTGCTGCTGGACGAGCCCGCGAACGACCTCGACGTGGAGACCCTGTCGTCGCTGGAGAACGCGCTGCTCGAGTTCCCGGGCTGCGCGGTGATCACCAGCCACGACCGCTGGTTCCTGGACCGGATCGCGACGCACATCCTGGCCTGGGAGGGCGGTTCGAGCTGGTTCTGGTTCGAGGGCAACTTCGAGGCGTACGAGAAGAACAAGGTCGAGCGCCTGGGCCCGGACGCGGCGCGCCCGCACCGGGTCACCTACCGCAAGCTCACCCGCGACTGAGCCGGGCCGGCGCCGGCGTCAGGCCGGTGTCAGGCCCAGGTCGGGGCCGCCGGACCGGGTCGGCTGATTGACCAGGCTGTGCGCGGCCATCACCAGGTAGTCCCACAGCTGAGCGTCCAGGGCCGGGGCAAGCTCGAGCTCGTCCAGGGCGGTGCGCATGTGCCGCAGCCAGGCGTCGCGCTCTGCCTCCCCGATCGCGAAGCGCGCGTGCCGCATCCGCAGCCGCGGGTGGCCGCGCCGCTCGCTGTAGGTGCCGGGCCCGCCCCAGTACTGGATCAGGAACAGCCTCAGGTGCTCTTCGGCGGGGCCGAGATCCTTGCTCGGGTAGACCGGCCGGAGCTGCGGATCCCCGGCCACCTCCTGGTAGAACCGGCTCACCAGGCGGCGGAAGGTCTCCTCGCCGCCCACGGCCTCGTACAGGCTGGTCTGGGTCGTGTCGTTCATCGCTGATCAAGGGTACGCGCCATCGGCCGCTAGCCGGGCAAGGCACCGTCCTGAGCGCCGCCGGCCGGCGTTCCGGCGGCGTCGAGCGCGATCTTCAGTCGCTCGGTCAGCTCCCGCTGGACCTCCCACTGCCGCAGCGGCAGCGTGCGGGCCGTGACCCGCATCAGGACGGCGTCGCTTGACAGCGACTGCACGCCCCACACCTCGGGCCTTTCGAGGATGATCTCGTGCCAGGCCGGCTCGGCGAACATGGCCTCGGCCGTACGGGTCATCAGCTGGCGCACCCGCGGGAGGTCACGCTGGTACGGAACGGGAAAATCGACCACCGCCCGGGCCCAGCCCTGCGACTCGTTGCCCGACTTCTTGATCGTGCCGTTGCGGACATGCCAGACGACGCCGTTGACGTCCCGAAGCCGGGTGATACGCAGGCTTACCCCCTCGACCGTCCCCGTGGTGGTCCCGACGCTGACGACGTCGCCCACCCCGTACTGGTCCTCGAGCAGCATGAAGATTCCGGCCAGGAAGTCCTGCACCAGGTTCTGGGCGCCGAAACCGATGGCCACGCCGAGGACGGCGGTGCTGGCCAGCACCGGGGCCAGGTTCAGCCCCATGTCGCCGACGATGATGACGGCCGCGATGCCGAAGATCGTGACCGAGGCCGCGTTGCTCAGGATCGCCCCGAGCGCGCTCGCCCGCTGCTGCCGTCGCTCGCGGAACAGCAGGCTGTGAGCGTGGTCGCCGTCGCCGGTGTCGCGGGCGGCCCGGGCGGTGACCCGGCCGATCGCGCGGCGCGCGATCACCCGGAGCACCACCGCGATCAGCACCACGAACGCGATCCGGATCACCAGATGGGCCGGCCCGGCGAAGTACACCGTCGTCAGGTCGGCCGCCCTGGTGCTGTGCGCCACGTCCCAGACCACCCGGCAGGCGATCCCGGGGTCCCGGCCGCAGGCGGCGATCAGCGTGCCGCCCGGCGGCGCGGCGGTGCTCATCGGCCGAGGCCGGCCTGGAAGCCGAGGAAGGCGAGGGCGTCCGCGGCCAGCGACGCCGAACGGCTGACCGATCGCGCCGAGTGCCCGACATCGGACTCCCGGCGCAGCAGGATCGGGCGATCGGGCCACCGGGCCGACGTGGCGTGCTGCAGCGCGGCGCACATCTTCCGCGCGTGCAGCGGGTCCACACGGGTGTCGCCGTCGAACACGGTGAACAGGACCGGCGGGTAGCTGACCTGGTCGCGCACGTGATGGTACGGGGAGTAGGACAGCAGCCAGCCGAGTTCCTCGGGATCGGCCGCGGTCCCGTACTCGTCGTTCCAGGTCTCGCCGAGCCCGAACCGCTCATAACGGACCATGTCCAGCAGCGGGGCGGAACACACCGCGGCCGCGTACAGGCCGGGCCGCTGTGTGATCGCGGCGCCGACCAGCAGCCCGCCGTTCGAGCCGCCGGAGATGGCCAGCTGTCCGCTCGTGGTCCAGCCGTCGGCGATCAGCTTCTCGGCCGCGGCGTGGAAGTCGTCGAACGTGTTCTGCTTGAGGGCTCGCTCGCCGGCCCTGTGCCACTGCTCGCCCTCTTCGCCGCCGCCGCGCAGCGAGGCGATCGCGTAGACGCCGCCGCGCTCGACCCAGGCGAGTATCGAGGCCGTGTAGCTGGGCGTAATGCTCAAGCCGAACCCGCCGTAGCCGTACAGGATCGCCGGCCGCGGGGCGGGCCCCGGCCCGTCCTCGACCCCGGAGATGACCAGCATCCTGACGGTGGTGCCGTCCCGGGACGGGTAGGCCACCTGGCGGGCGGAGACCTGCGGTACCTCGATGTGCCCGGGGGAGCGCTCCCAGGTCTGCGTGGTGCCGGTGCGGGCGTCATAGCGGATCACGAGCGGGGGCGTGGTGTTGTCGGTGTAGCTGAACCACGCCTCGTGGCCGCCTTCCGGCCGCTCGCTCAGAGCGCCGGTGCTGCCAAGGCCGGGCAGCGGCACGGCGGCTGTCCGCCGCCCGGTGGCCAGGTCGTGCACGCTGATCTCGCTGATCGCGTGCCTGGTCCAGGAGACGAGCAGGACCGGCCGGCCCAGCCCTGGACCGTCCAGGATGGCGAAGTCGTCCAGCACGGCCTCGGGGTCCTGGGGGATCAGGTCGTGCCAGTGGGCGTAGCCGGGCTCGGCCGGGTCGGCCACCGCGAGCCTGCCGCGCGGCGCGTCCCGGTCCGTCTTGATGTAGAGCCGGCCGTCCCGGCCCACGCGGACGTGGATGTGCGCGTCGACGCCCTGCTGCACCACCCGCAGGTCGGGCGCGGCCTGCGGGGCCGCGGTGAGGTCGGCGATCCACAGGTCGTCGCGCGGCGCGGTGCCCGCGGAGGCGCCGATCGTCAGCCACCGCCCGTCGCGGCTGACCGAGACCGTGTAGTAGTTGGTCTTGTCCATCCCGTCGCCGAAGGCCAGGACGTCGTCCTCGGCCGGCCTGCCGACGCGGTGCAGGTAGACCCGCTGGTGGAACTGCTCCTCGCCGGCGGGAACCTGCTGCGGCGCCAGCCTGCGCGTGAAGTAGAACGCCCTGCCGCCCGGCAGCCAGGCGACGATGGTGTAGCGGCAGCGGTCGATCGGGCCGTCCACGTCCGCGCCGGTCGCGACGTCCATGATCCGCAGCCGCGACTCCTCGTCGCCGCCCTGGGACAGCTGGTAGGCCAGCAGGCGGCCGTCCTGATCGGGCTGCCAGCCGTCAAGGGTCGTGATGCCGGTCGGGTCGATCGCCACGGGATCGATCAGCACTCGCTCGCCCTCGGCCGCCGCGGCGGTGTACAGCACGGCATGCTCCTGGCCGGCGGCGCGCCGGGTGAAGAAACGGCGCTCGCCCCGCCAGACCGGCTCGTCGACCGACCCGGCCGCGAGCAGTTCGCTGATCCGCGCGGCAAGCGGCTCCCGTTCGACCAGCCTGGCCATGTAGTCGGCCAGCAGCGCGTCCTGCGCGGCCAGCCAGGACTTGGTCTCCTCGCTGTCGGCGTTCTCGAGCCACCGGTAAGGATCGGCGATCACGTGGCCGTAGAACTTCTCGGTCAGATCCTCGCGCCGGGCCGGCGGATACCCCGTAACAGTCATGAGCGGCACTCTACGTTGCGACGGACTTTGCCACTTGTCACCCGGTTCGGTGTTCTCGCCCGGTAACGCGGCCGGGGCCGCTCGGGGAACGCCCGGCCGGCGGCTGCCGGGCGGATGCGCCCGATCGCCGCCGGGCGACGCTACGCTAATGGGGTTGGCGGACGGGCGATCTGGCAATCACACTGGTCACGGGTGCCCCGACACTTGACGGCGCACCTGCCCGGGAGGTGGGAGTGCGTCGGGTATTGCTGCTCAACATCACATATGAGCCGCTCACCACGGTCGGGCTGCACCGCGCCGTATGCCTGGTGCTCGGCGAGAAGGCTGAAGTCGTGCACGACGACGCCGACGGAGCAGTGCTGCATTCCGCCTCGGTCGTGCTGGCGACCCCGTCCGTGATCAGGCTCCGCCGTTACATCCGGGTGCCGCACCGCAGCCGCGTTCCGCTGACCAGGGCGGCCCTGATGCGCAGGGACAACTACCTGTGCGCGTACTGCGGCTCCAAGGCCGAGACCGTCGACCACGTGATTCCGCGCAGCCGCGGCGGCACTCACTCCTGGGAGAACTGCGTCGCCTCGTGCATGCGCTGCAACCACCGCAAGGCCGACCGGCTGATCGACGAGCTCGGCTGGACCCTGCGCAGCGTGCCGGTCGTGCCCCGCGGCGCCCACTGGCGGCTGATCGGAGCCGCCCACGACGGCGATCCGCAGTGGGCTGCCTACCTGGCCGAACCCAGCGCCGCCTGAGCGCGGACCGGACCGGGCCGGGCGGGTCCTGCGCCGCCGCGCCGGCCACGAGCATTTCCTGGCCACCCCTGTGACGACAGGACGCACGATCCGGCTTACGCTGTCACATGACGGCCCCGCGGAGGGTGCGCCGACCCGAGCGAGGTGGTGACATGGCGGATCAGGACCGCGAGCTGACGATCCCCGAGGGCGGCTTCTGGCCCGCGCCAGAGATCCCGCAGCCGAACATCTACCCGATGGAGTGGCGCGTCGAGACCGAGAAGCTGGCGTCGATCTACCAGAAATCCAAGCTGATGGCGTGGAACCCGGCCGACCTGCCCTGGAGCGGACTGCGGGCCGGCGACTTCACCACCGAGCAGCGCCTGGGCATCATGTACTGGTTCTCGGTGCTGGCCAACTTCGACGCCTCGGGCCCGGCGGTGTTCGCCCGCGCCACCATCCACGCGTTCGAGCAGCACGAGGAGGACCCGGTCCGCAAGTGCTTCTTCTCGATCACCCGGGACGAGATGAACCACGAGGAGTGCTGCCAGCGCGCGATCGCCACGCTGTGGCCCGGCGGGCCGCTGAGCTGGACCCCCAGGACCGACCTCGAGCGCGCGGCGCACAACAACATCGGCTGGCTGTACCACAACGGCGGCCGGTACTGGAGCGGCTACAACAAGGCGGTCGGCAAGTACGCGCTGGCCGTGCTGTTCACCAGCTTCATGATGGGGGAGATGGCGGCGTCCACGCTGTTCCGGGGCATGGCCTCGGGCACCACGCACCCGGTGTTCGCCGAGATGTTCAACAAGATCGGCCGGGACGAGTCGCGTCACCTGCAGATCTGCATGACCATACTGGAGAAGGAGTGGCCCGGCCTGAACGACGAGGTCAAGGCCACGATCACGCGCCAGCTCCGGGCGGGCTTCATCTTCCTTTCGATGATCCTCTGGGAGCCGCCGGAGGGATTCTGGGAGCTGCCGCCGTATTTCCTGGCCAATCACCGGGTGCTGATGGACTACGCCAGGGACGCCGGGCTCGGCGTGCTCACCTACGAGCAGCAGGCCGAGAACTGGAAGGTCGCGATCGCCAGGGTGCGCGCGATCGTGCTCCGCTGGGGCATCGAGTTCCCGGCCATCCCGGAACTCGACATCGAGGGCGTGGATGTGTCGGCCGACATCAACCCCGAGGACATTATCCCGGTATTCTGAGCCCCGCCTTCCGGGTCTGAGGTCTTGACCTGCGGGCATGCCGCGGCGTCCGGCGCGGCGCCGCGATCGGGTGTCCCGCGGTCGCCGACGCAGGGTTGCCCCGCGGCTGTCCGGTGGTGGACTGTTTGATACAGCAATTAACCCGACGCCTCTGGCAGCCGAGGGAGGGAACGTTCTTGAGCTGGTCGACGTATGTCGCCCTCGGCGACAGCCTGACCGCCGGACGGGGGGACGAGGGCCGGGACGGGCGCCCGGTCGGCTGGGCCCAGCGGCTCGCTGACATCCTGAGCGTGCGGACCACGGTCCGGTGCCGGCTCATCAACCTGGCGGCCGATGCCGCCACGGTGGGCCAGGTCCGCGGCAAGCAACTGCCGGGAGTGGCGGCGTGCCGGCCCGACCTGATCAGCGTCACCGTTGGCCTGAACGACATCCGCGCCCGCGGGTTCAACGACATGAACTTCAAGGCCGAGCTCGGGCAGCTGTTCGAGGCGCTGGCCGCCACCCAGGCCACGCTCCTGACCTGTACCCTCCCGGATCTCACCGCGGTCATGCCGCTGTCGCAGGACCTGGTCGACGTGGTCCGCGACCGCCTCCGGCTGGCCAGCGACATCATCCGGGAGCAGGCCGAGTCCTACGGTGCCCTGTGCCTCGACGCCTGGGCCATGCCCGACGCGGCCGACCCCGAGCTTTACGGGCCGGACCGGGTGCACCCCAACAGCCGGGGCCATCAGTTCATCGCCGCCGCGTGCGCCGACAAGCTGGCGCCGCGCTGACCGCCCGGGCCGGGGTGTGGACAGACCGGTGGACGCGGCAGTGGATGAGCAGTGGAAAACTCGGTTCCGCGGGGGATAACGGCGGGTGTCCTGTGGATGGCCAAAGAATCTTGAGATTGCCTTCCTGAACCCCTTGTGCAGGGCCTTCGCGACGCAGTAGAAAAGCACACACCACAAAGCACGGACACCGATCCGGGGGTAACCCCGGGCCTTTCGGGGGCAACCCCGGGACGCGGGGAGAGCCGGGAAACCGGGCTCCCGGGGTGACCGCCGCTGGTGGCCCGGTCGGCAGCGGACAGCAGCCGGGAGACCGGCCAGCCGAGCGATCGGCACGCTGGGCTGCGGGATCGAGCGAGGCCCCTCCATCTCATACATGGGGGGGCCTCGTGATTGTTCCGCCGTCGCCCGCCCGGCGCCCGGGGGTGCACGCGACACGCCGGGGCCGGCCTCGGGCCGGCCGGGGGCGCGCCCGTGGCGCATCGAAACCGCCGGTCGGAGCGGGCTTCCTGGTCCCGCAATGACGAGACTTGCCGTTCATTAATCCGCTGCCGGTCAACGAATAGCGCACAACGTGTAACGCCATGTGCAATGGCGGACGATAATGAGACAGACGCTGGCGACGTGGGTACCCCCGAGCTCACGTCGCCGCGTCTTCACCCCCACCCCCTGTCGTCCGGTCCGGCCTGCGCCGTCCGCCGCGCCGCGTGCCGGCAGTACCCTGCGGCGTCGCCGCCCGGTAGCGTTCGGTACATGACAGCTTCGACAACGTCAGAGGGCGGCTTCGCGGCCCGGCCGCAGCAAGCACCGTTCGGCCGGATGCTCACCGCGATGATCACGCCGATGACCGCCGACGGCGCGGTCGACTACGATGGCGCGGCCCGGCTGGCCGAGCACTTGGCCGGCGAGATGCGCAACGACGGGCTGGTGATCAGCGGTACCACCGGCGAGTCGCCGACCACGAGCGACGCAGAGAAGGACCGGCTGCTGCGCGCCGTGATCGAGGCCGTGGGGGACCGGGCCTGCGTGGTGGCCGGGGTCGGCACCAACGACACCGCGCACACCTGCGAGCTGGCCCGGCAGGCCGAGCGGGCGGGCGCGCACGCGCTCCTGGTGGTCACGCCGTACTACAACAAACCGCCGCAGCACGGGCTCGTGGCGCACTTCACCAAGGTGGCCGACGCGACCGGGCTGCCGGTGATGCTCTATGACATCCCGGGCCGGACCGGCACCGCGATCGCCACCGAGACCCTGGTCCAGCTCTCCCAGCACCCGCGGATCGTCGCGGTCAAGGACGCCAAGGGCGACTTCGGCGCCGCGTCCGTGGTCATGGCCGGCACCGGCCTGGTCTTCTACTGCGGCGACGACATGCTGAACCTGCCCTGGCTCTCGGTCGGCGCGGCGGGCTTCGTCAGCGTGCACGGCCACGTGGTCGGCGACCGGCTACACGAAATGATCGACGCCTACCTGGCCGGCGACGTGAGCACCGCGCTGGCCATCCACCGCGAGCTACTGCCGGTCTACACCGGCATGACCCGGATGCAGGGCACGGTCTCGACCAAGGCGGCGCTGGCCATGCTCGGGCTGCCCGGCGGACCGGTCCGGCTGCCGCTGGTCGACGCCACCACCGCCGAGGCGGAGCGGCTGCGCACCGACCTGGTGGCCGGCGGCGTGAAGCTCCGGTGAGCCACCCGCACCCGGATCTCGGGCCGCCGCCGCCGCTGCCCGCCGACGGCCTGCGGATCGTCGCGCTCGGCGGGCTGGGTGAGATCGGCCGCAACATGACGGTGTTCGAGCACGCGGGCCGGCTGCTCGTGGTGGACTGCGGGGTGCTGTTCCCCGAGCCGGACCAGCCGGGCGTCGACCTGATCCTGCCGGACTTCACCGCGATCGAGGACCGGCTGGACCAGGTCGACGCGCTGGTGCTCACGCACGCGCACGAGGACCACATCGGCGCGGTTCCCTACCTGCTCCGGCTGCGGCCCGACATCCCCGTGGCCGGGTCGAGGCTGACCCTGGCGCTGCTGGCAGGCAAGCTGGCCGAGCACCGGCTGACCGCCGAGGGCAGGGAGGTCATCGAGGGCGAGACGTACGCGTTCGGGCCCTTCGATCTTGAATTTTTCTCGGTCAACCACTCCATTCCGGACGCGCTCGCGGTGTGCATCCGGACCACGGCGGGGCTGGTGCTGCACACCGGGGACTTCAAGATGGATCAGCTGCCGCTGGACGGCCGGCTGACCGATCTGGGCGGCTTCGCGCGGCTCGGCACCCAGGGCGTGGACCTGCTGATGGCCGACTCGACCAACGCGGAGATTCCCGGCGTCGTCACCACCGAGCGGGCCATCGGCCCGGTGCTCGACGAGGTGTTCGACCGCGCGAAGCAGCGGATCATCGTGTCCTGCTTCGCCAGCCATGTGCACCGGGTGCAGCAGGTGATGGACGCCGCCGCCGCGCACGGGCGCAAGGTGGCGCTGGTCGGCCGGTCCATGGTGCGCAACATGGGCGTGGCCAGGGAACTCGGCTACCTCCGGGTCCCTTCGGTGCCCGGCGGGCTGCTCGTGGAGCTGCGCGAGGCCGAGGAGATGCCGCCCGAGCGGATCGTGCTGATCTCCACCGGGTCGCAGGGCGAGCCGATGTCGGCGCTGGCCCGGATGGCCGGCCGGGACCACCCGATCCGGATCGCCGAGGGCGACACCGTGATCCTGGCCTCGTCGCTGGTGCCGGGGAACGAGACCGCCGTGTCCCGGATCATCAACGAGCTGACCCGGCTCGGCGCGCGAGTGGTGCACCGGGGCAACGCGCTGGTGCACGTGTCCGGGCACGCGCCCGCCGGGGAGTTGCTGTACGTGCTGAACCTGGTCCGGCCGAGCAACTTCATCCCGGTCCACGGCGAGTGGCGGCACCTGCGGGCACATGCCGAGCTGGCCGAGCTGACCGGCGTCCCCGAGGAGAACATCGTCATCGCCGAGGACGGGGTGGTGGTCGACCTGGTGGACGGACGAGTCTCGGTCGTCGGCAGCGTCCAGTGCGGGTATGTATACGTGGACGGGCTTTCGGTGGGCGAGGTGACCGAGGCGTCGCTGAAGGACCGGCGGATACTCGGCGACGAGGGCTTCGTGTCGGTCGTGGTCGTGGTGGACTCCACCACCGGGAAGCTCGTGGCCGGCCCGGAGATCCATGCCCGCGGCTCCGGGATCGACGACGCGGCCTTCGGCGACATCCGGCCGCGGATCGAGGAGGCCCTCGAACGGGCCGCCGCGGACGGCATCAGCGACTCCTACCAGCTGCAGCAGCTGATCCGGCGGACGGTCGGGCGCTGGGTGAGCGATGCCTACCGCCGTCGCCCGATGATCATCCCGGTGCTCGTCGAGGTCTGACGGATAACCCGTCGCCGCGGTCGCGGGCCCGGCCGCATACTGGTCAGCCATGGACGAGCCCCCCCGCCCGGCGATGACCAGGCCGAACAGCCCGAAGTGGGCGAAGCTGACCGGCCCGCTGAACCGCTGGGCCCTGGTCACCCGCTGAATCGCGGCCAGCCGGACCGTCGCCGCGGACCGGGGATCCGCGTGCAGCGCCGCACGGCGGCGCACGGCGGCCTCGAGCGCCAGCCCGTTGGTCGGGTCGGCGGCGACCTCG
>JASHUI010000685.1:0-14709 GCA_030040095.1 Streptosporangiaceae bacterium
CCGTCCGCCTCCGGCCCGAGGTCCCCTGACCCGGCCCCGCCGACCGCGGCGCTAACCGCGCCCACCGCCTCGGGGCTGTCGGTCTCGAGCGCCTCCGCCTCGGCCGTCTCGGCCACCGGCACCCGCTCCAGCCGCTGGTAGAGCACGTCGAGCGCGGCGGCGACCACGAGCGCGGCGCCAACCGCGAGGTCGGCGACGTACGGGCCGACGTTGATGAGGATCAGGCCGTCGTCGAGAACGCCGATGAACAGGATGCCGGCCAGCGTGCCCCACAGCGAGCCTCGCCCTCCGTTGAACGCCACCCCGCCGAGCAGGATCGCGGTCAGCACCTGCAACTCCAGGCCGACGCCGATCTGCACCGAAGCGCCGTCGAGCTGGGCGGTGAGGATGAGCCCGCCCAGGGCGGCCGCCGTGCCGGACAGCACGTAGATCACGAACGGCAGTCGTTTGGAGGCGACGCCCAGCGCGGTCGCCGCCTCCTTGTTGGCCCCGATGGCGATCAGGTGCCGCCCGGTGCGGGTCTCGTACCACACGTACGCGCCGACCACGAACACCGCGAAGAAGATGATGACCGGGAGCGGGATGCCCGCGAGCGTGCCGCTGCCGAGGTCGTCGAAGGTGTTGCCGAAGCCCGACCTGGTCACGTCGCTGGTGATGGTCTGGGCCAGCCCGGACGCGCCGGCGAAGCCGCCCAGGGTCACGATGACCGGGGAGAACCCGAGGTAGGAGATCAGCGCCCCGTTCATCGCGCCCCACAGCGCGCCGACCGCCAGCGCGCCGATGGCGGCCAGCAGGGTCGGCCAGCCGAAGATCTTGTCGAACTCGCCGAACATGGCCGCCGACAGCCCGGCCACCGACCCCACCGACAGGTCCAGGTTCCCGGAGACCAGCAGCATGGCGCCGGGGACGGCGACCATGCCGAGGACCGACACTTGCTCCAGCACCACCAGGATGTTGCTTTGGGTGAAGAAGCTGCCGGTGGAGATGCTGAAGTAGAGCGACAGCAGGATCAGCGCGACGAACAGCCCGCCGCCCTGCGCCGATCCGAGGCGCTGCAGCGACCCCCGCGTCTGCCTCAGACGGGGGACTCCGCCGCCGCGCCATGCCTGCCTGACCGGGCCTGCGTTCATGCCGCTGCCTTCCCAGAGTTGCCGGTGCCGACGGGGCGGAGTCCCTCGTCCTCGCGTGTCATCCGATCCGCTACCCGTTGAGGTCCGCGAGCAGCTTCGCGTTGGTGGCCGTGGTGCTGATATCGGACAGCACGTACGGGAAGTTGATCTTGGTGGGCTGCTTGCCCTCGATGCAGTTCACCGACGCCTCGATCGAGGCCTTGCCGATCGCGATCGCGTCCAGCGCGCCGGTGGCCCGGATCGGGCCGCCCGACTCGATCGCCTTGATGGTCGGTCCGGAGCCGTCGAAGCCGCAGATGAACATGTCCTTGGTGCGCTGGGCCGAGGGGTGGGTGGCCTCGAACGCGCGCAGCACGCCGTCGCAGCCCTCGTCCGCGATGCAGATCGCGACGTCGATGCCGGGGTGCGCCTCCAGCATCGACTGGAACGCCGGGTACGTGTCCGGCGACAGCACGCCCTCGTGCTGCGCGACGACCTTGGCCCCGGGCGCCACCGACTGCAGGGCCGACACGCAGCCGTCGATCCGCTGCCGGCCGGTGAGCTGGATCTGGTGGGTCAGCAGGCCGACCTGCGCCACCCCGCCGAGGTTCTTGTTCACCCACTGGCCCGCGTAGTCGCCGACCAGCTTGGCGCCCTGCAGGTTGTCGAAGATCACCCAGCCGTCCACGCCGGGCAGGGCGTTGTCGGAGTAGTCGAGGAACTTGATGCCCGCCTTGTGGGCCTGCTTGATCAGCGGGACGATCGCGTTGTTGTCCAGCGGCAGCGCGATGATCGCTCCCACGCCCTCCGCGATCCAGGTCTGGATCTCCGACAGCTGCGCGTCAAGCTCGGAGTTCGCGTGGCTCTCCAGCAGCTCGTAGCCCCGGGCCTGGCACTCCAGCTTGGCCCCGGCCATCAGCGGGGCCCAGATGGACGCGCTGGTGTCGGGCTGGCTGAAGCCGATCTTCCTCCGGTTGCCGGTGGGCTGGCCGGAGCCGGGGCTGCCGCTCGTGTTCGTGGTGCCGCAGGCCGCCAGGACCGGGCCCGCCACCGCCAATGCCGCGGCCGCCGTGCCGGCCCGGCCGATAAAGCGTCGGCGCGACAGCGCCCGGGAATCCGGCTCGCCCTGGCGGCCCGATGGTGCTGGTTGTCTTTGCTCTGGCTGGTTCCAATCCATGTCCGCCTCCGCGGGGGGTGGATGCGATGCGGGGGGCTAGCGGGGGTCACCCGGCAGAGGCGCTGGCCGTCCATGAGCGGCGACTCTGCCCGCGGGTGTCCCGGTGCGCAGCGTCCACGCTGACGCGATGAGCAAATGCTCATCTGCTGCGCAAAAGTTCATGGCTGGAATTATGCACGCGCGGCAATTCGCCGGCAAGAGTTCACGCCACGTTCTTCGCGGCGGCTTCGCCGCGGCGAGCGCGGCGGACTCAGCCGAGTCCGGCCAGGCCGTGGTGTCCGGGGCCGCGCGGGATCACGGGCCAGATATCGACCACGACGTCGTCACGGACGACGTGGAACGCGTCGTAGCAGTTCACGGTGCTCGGCGAATACCCGGGCACCAGGGTGACCGGGTCACCGACCGCCAGCGCGGTCGACCCGTCCGGCGCGCGGAAGACGCCGTGCTCCTCGTCGAACCGGACCACCTCGAGGTCGTGGCCGACGATCGTCACGTCGGCCGGGTCGTAGACCGACTTGGTGCCGACGTCCACGATCAGCCGCTCGCTCTGCCTGCTGATCACGCTGGCCTGGATCGTGAGCGAGTGCTCGAAGCCCGCCACCATCTGGCTGTGGTAGTTGTCCATGACCACGTAGGTCCCGGCCTGGATCTCGGTGATCCCCGGGAACGCCGCGGTCCACTGCCAGGTGGCCACCCCGCCCGCGGACCGGATCGGGCAGCTGATCCCGGCGCGCTCGAGCTCGTCCGCCACGCCGACGAAGAACGTCATCGCGTCCCGCTGCCGCTGGCGGCGCAGCCCGGCGTCGATCGTCAGCGAGCAGTGCCCCTCGTAGCCGGTGATCCCCTCCAGGCGCAGCCCGGGAAGCTCGCACACCCGCCGGGCCAGGGCCAGGGCCTGATCGGCGCCGTCCACGCCGCAGCGGTCCATCCCGGTATCGACCTCGATCATGATCCCCAGTGTCGACCGGGCCCGCACCGCCGCGGCGGACAGCGCGGCCGCGTTCGGCGCCTCGTCCACCGCGACCAGGATCCGGTGATCGGCGGCCAGTTCGGCGAGCGCCCGGATCTTCTGCGGGTGCGAGACGGTGTTGACCACGAACAGGTCGTCGAGCCCGGCGTCGGCCAGGACGGCCGCCTCCCAGACCGTGGCCATCGACAGGCCGCCGGCCCCGGCCTCGGCCTGGCGCCGGGCCAGGTCCGGGCTCTTGTGCGTCTTGTAGTGCGGGCGGATCGTGGTGCCCATCTCGCGCAGCGCGCCCGCCATCTCCTCGATATTGCGCTGCGCCGCGTCGACGTCGAGCACCAGCGCCGGGGTGATCAGCTCCTCGCGCCGCCGGCCGATGGCGCCGCCGTACTGACGCCGGACCTCCTCGCGCGCCTTGGCCAGGATCGGCGAAGAATCCAGCATCCGGTACCTCCCGTCTCATTCGGCGTCACTCCACGGCCGGGCCGAGGCAGCGGACGACGCGCACCGGCTCGCCCTCCGCCCGCACCCGGAATGGCAGGCTGGCGGGCAACGCGAACGTCTGGCCGCGCCGGATGGGCTGGCGGCCGAAGTCGCCCTCGACGGACCCGTCACCGGAAGCGACGACCGCGACCGAGAACCGCCCGTCGCTCACCTCGATCTCGTCGTCGACCTCCAGCGCGGTGGCGTCGAAGAAGGCCAGAACGTCGTCGTGGAACAGGCGTACCTCCCGGGAGCCGTGGCTGGTCCGCAGCACCCGGGGCCGCTGCCGGGCCCGGGCGAACGTCTCCGCCTCGCCGACCGCGGTGTAGTCGATCATGTCCAGGGCCAGGTCCCAGCCCAGGCCCATGGTCGCGGCGGCGTCGTCGTCACCGGACGTCTCCGGGATCACGATGTGGTCGCTGGGCTCCTGGACCTCGATGAAGGAGATCCGCGGGCCCAGGTAGTGCGGCACGCCGGCGTGTGCCACGTACACCTCGCCGGGCCGGACGCCGGCGCGGTGCACCGTGCCGCGGATGGCCGCCGTGTCGTGGCGGCGCACCGCGTCCGCGAACCAGTCCCGGTCGATGCCGGGGGCGAACCCGATTCCGGCGTAGGCCGCCTGCCTGCCGTCGCCGGGCGTGTCGAGCAGGATCCACGCCTCGGTCTTCCCGAACGGGGAGCCGAGGTGCCTGCTCGCCCACTCCCGCGTCGGGTGCGCGTGCAGCGGCACCTGGCCGGCCGGCGACAGCAGCTTGACCAAAACCCCGGTGATCGGGCCCCAGCGCTCGGCGAAGCCGGCCCCGACCATTTCCTCGGGCAGCGCCTCGACCAGTTCCTTGAGCGCGACCTGCTCGCCGCCGGGCAGGCTCACCCGGCTCAGCCCCTGGGGGCGGCCCTGCGGGTCGTCGTTGCCCGCGCGGGTGCACGAGCCCACCCAGTCTTCCGACCACCAGTCGTCGGGCCGCTCCGGGAGCCCGCGGAACCTCCGGGTCAGCGAGCCGCCCTCGTAGAAGCGGTAGAGCGGGTGGTAAGCCAGCGGCAGCGGCCGCCTGATCGCCTCTCGCAGCGCCCGGGTTTCCACGTCACCCTTCCGTCAGAAGATCGCGATCGGGTTCCAGGGTGATCCGGTGCCGCCGGGCAGCCGCAGCGGCAGCCCGACGACCAGGAACTCGAACCGGCCCTCGTCCTGGCACGCCCGGGCCACGTCCTCCAGCTGCAGGCTGTCGGCGGCGAGCATCCCCATCGCGGTGACCTGCAGCGGGTGGATCGGGTAGCGCACGCCCTCGACGTTGCTCGGGACCGTCTCCCCGTCGCCGTCCGGCAGGAACGCGGCGATCCGCCGCTCGTGCATCCAGGCGATCGTGTCCACGTGCAGCCCGGCCTTGCCCTGCCCGGCCGGGGGGTAATCGTTGCTCCAGGCCCCGAGCTCGAGCCGGCGCCGGTGGTGGCCGGTCCGGAACACCAGGATGTCCCCCTCGCCCAGCCGTACCCCCTGGGCCCGCTCGACCTCCTCCAGCTCGGCGCGGGTCACCGCCTCACCCGGCTCCAGCCATGGCACGCCGCGATGGCCCGGCACGTCCAGCAGCACCCCGCGGCCGACCAGCCCCTCGCTGTACGCCGTCACGTCCAGCGCGGTCGCCCGCTGCGAGGTCACGACCTCGCCCGCGGGCCGGCCGTTGTACACCAGGCCCTGGTAGGCGATGTGGCACAGCGCGTCCATGTGCGTGTGGCGGTCGCCGTGGAACGCCAGCCCGACGAAATCGGTGGCGAACGTGACCCCGCTCGAGCCGATGTCGATGTCGTGCGCCTGCACGACGTGGTGGATCACCGGGCTCGGGTTGTCCGGTCCGGCCACCGTGGACATGGGTATCGCCATCGTCGCCCGTCGCCCCGACCGGACCAGGCCCGCCGCCGCGCGCACCGCGTCCGGCGTGATGTAGTTCAGCGTCCCCAGCTCGTCGTCCGGGCCCCACCGGCCCCAGTTCTTCACCGCCTGGAAGATCTCGTCGAACTCCCGGAACGTCACCGGAGCGGGCCAGGTCGGGGCCGTCACAGATCGCTCACCACCCTGCTGGTCGCCAGATCATCGTCCCGGGCGCCGGCGCACCCTCACCAGGACGAGCTTCAAGCTCCACCAAATGTGAGCATTTGTCAATAGGATGAGCGAACGCTCAGCCGATGGACGGGAGAGGCCGCGGACGCCGGTTACACCGCGCCCGCGGGCACGCTCCGCGCGCCGCTGCGCTCGAGTTCCAGCAGGCGGAGCGCCACCAGCTCGTTGGTCACCAGGATGTCGAGGAACCGGCCGCGCAGCGCGCCCAGGATCGCCTCGGCCTTGTGCAGCCCGCCGGCCACCCCGATCACCTTCGGGATGCGGGCGAGGTCGGTCAGGTCTATGCCGATGCGGCGCTCGTGAATCGGAAGGTCGATCACCGTGCCGCTGGCGTCGAAGAACTGGCCGAGAATGTCGCCGGCCACGCCGCGGCCGCGAAGCATCCTCGCGTCGTCGGCGGTGAGGTAACCCATCTGGACGATGGTCGCGTCGGACGTCGGCGTGCCCACCCCGACGATCGCCTGCTCGACGTCGCACGCCTGCTTCAGCACCTGCCAGATGGTCGGTTCCGCCCTGAGCGCCGCCGCCAGCTGCGGGGTGGACGCGACGATCGGCGACGGGATGATCGTCGCCGTCGTCGCCTCGCCCTCGGCGGCGCCGTCGGCCCGCGAGGACAGGATCGTCTGCAGGTACCCGTCCACCCCTCCGGTGAGGCTCACCAGGTGGATCGGGCCGACCGCGCCGAAGTTGATCGCGGTGATCGCCCGCGAGACCGTCTCCCCCCAGCCCACGCCGAGGCTGGCGCCCGGCCGCAGGTGGGTGCTCATGAACTGCGCGCCGCCGATCCCGAGCCTGGTGTTCAGGCGATGGAGGTCGCTCGGCTCGGTGTCGTGGTCGGGAACGACCAGCGCGTCGGTCAGGTCGAAGGTCTGCCGCAGCTGGCTGCTCAGCTCGAACGCGCTGAGGTGGTCGGCGTTCAGGTTGATGGACACTAAGCCGACCTGGCGGGCGCGCTCCAGCATGCGCCCGACCGAGGCTCGGGACACCGACAATCGCTTGGCGATTTCGTCCTGGGTCAGCTCGTCCTTGTAATAGAACCAGGCCGCCCGGAGCAGCAGGTCCTCCGCGCCCGGCCGGCCGCCGTCGTGAATTCTGCCGAGCTGCATGTCGAACCCCCTGACCGGCCCTGTCGCCCATCAGTGTGGCACCAACCGGGAACCTTCGCGCCAATTGACCATACCGCGACTCACGGTCGCGGCGCTCGTGCCGCACCGCCCGCCGAGCCGGGCGGGGTCCCGGATCAGCCGCCGCGCGGCTCGGCCTCCAACTCCGGCAACGGCGCGGGCTGGATCGTGAGGGTGAACGCGGTGGCGGCCACGGTGCCGGCCACGACGGCGGTGATGGTGAACTGAAGGTTGCCGCTTCCGGTAATGGTGGCCGCCTGGAAGAGGCCCGCGTTCGCCGTTCCCTGGGAGTCGGTGATGACGGTGACGCTGGTCGGGCCGGCCTGCCCCGGGCCCGCGTAGAAGTAGCCGACGTCCTGGTCCGCGGGACAGCTGAACGTCACGGCGGCGGAAGCCAGTGCCTGGTTGTTCCCGCCCAGCACGGAAACCTGTAGCGCGGTGGTGAAGATATTGCCGGAGAACGCGGTCTGATTGTTGCCGGCCAGGACCGAGGCACTGGCGGCGGTAGCCGCGGTGTTGTTGAGTGCGTCGAACGTGACGCTGGTCACCTGCACCACCGCCGCGGTGACCTGGTTCGCGCCGGTCGTATCGTTCGCCAGGTAGGGCGGCGCCGTGGCGACACCGCTGTTGTCGGTGATGACCGAGACCGTGGTGTCGAGGGTTGGCCAGGTGGTGGTCCCCGAGATAACGAAGTAGCCGGATGCGTCCGTATCTGGCGCGGTGAAGACCACGAGGGCCCCGGGCAGCGCTCGGCCGCCATCGCCGGTCACGATGACCGAGAGCTGCGAGGCGAACACGGTCGAGATCGCGGAATCCTGGTCGTTGCCGCCGTAAATTTCCATGGATTTGACCGGTGTTGGCCGGACCATGAGTGCCCATGGGTACGAGGTCTGGAACGGCGGGTAGGAATTGCTGTCCTGCGCCCAGATGATGGGCATCTGGCTGTAGGTCTGCGGGGTCGGCGCGCCGACGAGGCAGAACTGATTATCTACTTCCTGCCACGATATTCCGGCCGGGAGGCTGCTGGAGGGATCGACGGCATACGTCAGTGGCAGGCTGCTCGCGGTCGCGGTCAGCTGCTGACTTGTGGCCATCCCGACATCGAGGAACGCGATGCCGCTTCCCGGGTCCCACGGCAGGTCGCCGGCTACATAGGCGAGCTGGACCCGCCCGGCTATGGTGATGCTGTCATAGACGGTCCCGAGGATCCCGCACGCGGCGTTGCAGAACAAGTCGATGACCGACTTGCCGATCAGCCAGCCCCGCTTCCATTTCGGATCGATTTGCTTGTCCGGCATGTTGGCCACCGGAATCATGATCCCGGTCATGGTGGACGGGCACCCGAGTATCCCCGCGGCCAGGGTCTGAGCCGGATCGTCCTCGTTGACCGAGGCCACGATCGAGGCCGCCATGGCTATCGACCCGACGCCCAGCGCGATGGCTCCGCCGAGCCAGTCGCCGAATTGCTTCACCGGAGCGTTCTTCGCCCCCGCGACCGGGAACATGTTACCGAATTTGATGGTGGCTGCCCCGAGGGCCGACCAGACGACCCAGACGGTCCACGCGGACCACCACGCGCTGGCCTGGTAAGGACTGTAGGTGAAGGGCCAGCAGAAACCGCAGAAGGAGACCATGGAGAAGAACCAGTAGGCCCAGTTGAGGGCCGAGTTGTCGGTGTACCAGTTGGTGGCGATCTCCAGGCCGTTGTAGACGGTGGCGGTGAGCAAGGACGCGGCCAGGTTGAACCCATAGCACGTGCCGCCGTCCAGCCCGGGGAAGGGGCTGCCGGTCGCGGACATGGTGCCGAGGGACCCCAGGCCCTCGTAGACGGGGTAGACCCCTCCGGGGAACGGGGGATGGTCCACGCCCACGATGAGCTTGTAGATGATCGTCACGGGAAAGGCCGCGATCAGGCAGAAGAAATTCCCGATGGTGAGCTGCTCGTCCGGGTGGCCGGCCAGCGCCATGATCCAGCCCCAGATCGTGTTGATCGGGCCGAGGTCCAGCGTGCTGGTGAGCAGCGCCTCCAGCCCGGCGCCGAAGGCGTCCAGCAGCTCGAACGCCTTCTTGACCACGATCTCGAGGAAGGTCAGGAGCGCCTGGATCAGCTCGTCGATGGCATCGATCAGCTTGGCGATCGGCGCCGCGCCGGTGGCGTGGGCATCGCCGAGCGCGCCCTCGATCATGCCCGCCACCGCGTCCGCGAAGGCGCTGGCCGCGGCCTTCAGGTGGTCCAGCGGAGAGCCGCCGGGCGTGCCCCCGGTCATCAGGCCGAACAGATCTTTGGCCTTCTCGAAAAAGGCGTCCTCGCCGACATCCGCCGCCGCGCCGGCCACCATCTGGTCCAGGCCAGCCCGCAGGTGGGCCTGCATCTGCCCGCCGAGGAACTTGTTCTGCGCCCAGTTGGCCTGGGGATTGTCGCCGAATTCCTGGGGCCGCAGAGCGGCGCCGTCGCTGGTGGTGGTGGCGGGCGCCTTGTTGCCGAAGTCCCCTATCCGGGTGTCGCCGTACTGCACCTTCAGGTCCATGAGCCGGTTATGCACGTCGCGGGCCTGCTCCTGCAGCCAGTCGTTGGTGATCTGGCCGTACCGGGCCGAACAGTCGCGGATCGCCCTGGGCATCTGGAGCAGCATCCCCTGCAGCGCCCGCTTGGTGTCCCAGATGTCGTGGAAGTCGAACAGGGCCTTCAGCCAGTCGATGACGCGCATGACCGCGTCGGCGATCATCTGAAAGACGGCCTCCACGGCCTGGACGGCCTGCTCGACCGCCTCGATGATCAATTCCCCCAGGCGGACCACGGCGTTGCCGACGAACACCGCGATCTCGACCACGGCCGTGACCAAGACCTCGGCCACGGCGGCGGCGCCGGTCTTGATTCCCTCCCAGACATCGGAGGCCCAGTTGGTGAAGTCGTCCCACCAGCCGCCGACCGCCGGATGGTTGTCGCGGTACCGCCGGTAGGCCTCGACGTCCTCGAGGGTGCGGAACACCTGGTAGCTCGGCCGGGAGGGGTCCCACTTCTGGATGACGTAGCCCGCCACCGGCTGCGGCCCGCTGAACCCGTCGATGATGGCGGTGAGCTGCTCGCCGTTCCCGGCCGCCCGGGCGTACATGGTGCCGCACGTGTGGACGGTCTGCTCGGCGTTCATCGGGGCGTTGTCCCAGTCGGCCACGAGCGGGACCTTCTTGTTGTCGGGGCCGGTGCACTGGGCGTTCTCGAGCGCGGAGGCGGTGAAGGTTCCCTTCTGCGAGGGCAGCGTGCCGGTGCCCGACAGGTAGTCGTTGACGGGAGCGGCGAAGTCGATCGCCGCTCCGGCGGGCAGGCCGTCGGTGGTCAGGTGGATGACCGGGACGCTCAGGCCCCTGGCGTAGACCGAGACGGGCAGCCTGCCCAGGGAGTCGGTGGCGACCACGATGTCGCGGCCCGGGCCGACGAGGTAGGAGACCGCGGCCGCCTGGACCTCGACCAGCGAGTCGGCCGACACGGTGACGTTGCGCTCGGGCATGGCGGTGCCACCCGTGTCGAGCAGGGTGACGTTGGCCACGTAGTGGCTGACCAGGTGGGGGTTCTTCGCGGACGGCAGGCGGACCTTGTCGGTGGCCCATCCGGACGTCGTCACGTCCTGGGTGGAGAAGCAGTACGCCTCGGCGACCGTGACCGCGTTCAGCTTGATCAGCTCGGACGGCTTGTAGTCCGGGTAAGGGTCCAGCTCGAACGCGGCGACGTCGGCCTGCAGCCCCACCGTGACCGGGACCGGGACGGTCGGGGCCTGATAGACGGGCAGGAACAGGTCACCGGAGCTCTCCAGAATCGAGATCTTGCCCTGGCCCGGCCGGTAGGCCACCAGGTGGTCGAGCCGGCCGCTGTCGTCGTAGTCCATGGTCACGAGCCGGTCCAGCGGACTCGACATGTCGTACCCGCCGATGCCGTCGCCCGGGTAGCCGGTGCCCGGGTCGCCCGAGGCGTAGACCGGCTGGTACCCGGGCGGCTGCCCCGGCTCCTGCTGCTTCCGCAGGATCCAGACGAAGTCGGCCCGGTAGGCCACCAGATGGTCGGGGCGGTCCGCCGGGAGCGTCGGGTCACCGTAGCCATAGGCCACCAGCCGGTCGTCCGGGTTGTTCAGCGGGTAACCGCCGATCCCGCGGTTCCAGTCCGCGATCGTGCTGAACGCGTTCCCCCGCTTCGCCACGACGTGCACGGTCCCGACGCCGGGCCGGTAGGCGAGCAGGTGATCGGCGCTCCCGCTGCCGGTGAAGTCGAAGGCCAGCAGCTGGTCGCGCGAGTCGGCCATGTCATAGTCGCCGATCCCGTCGCCCGCCCCGCCGGTCCGGCTGGTGTACACCAGCCGGAACAGTCCCGCGCCCTGGTTCTGCGCGATCCAGACCATGCGTGATCCTGGCCGGTAGACCACCAGATGGTCGAGCTTGCCGGTGCCGTTGTAGTCGAAGGCGAACATCCGGTCCGCGGGATTCGACAGGTTGCACGAGCCCGCGATGCCGCCCGTCATGACGCCGGAGACCTTTTCGAAGACGTCGCCGTTGCGCTTCAGGACGAAGAACCGGCCCGGCCCCGGCCGGTACACCACCAGATGGTCCAGGCAGCCGCTGCTGTTGCCGTCGAAGGCGAGCACCTGGTCGCCCTCGCCCAGCGGGTACTGGAAATGCTCCGCGGGCGGGATCGCGAATACCTGCTCGAAGGCGCCTGCCTCCTTCTTCTCCACGACCCACAAGGTGGCGCCCCGCGCGGTGTCGGCGATCGGGCGGTAGAGGACCAGGTGATCCGCGTGACCCGTGCTGTTGTAGTCGAAGGCGAACACCCGGTCCTGAGGTAAGGCCAGGTCGTAGTCGCCGATTCCGGCGCGGACCACGTTCTTGGGCACGGCCGTGGTCCACACCGGCATCGTCGGCATGTCGCCCACGCCGAACGGGTAGGACATCCAGCTCGCCTGGTGCAGGACCTGCAGCGCGCCGCGGGAGTTGATCCCGAAGACGTGCAGCTTCCCGTCCGCGTCCTGCCAGGACCTCGCCGATTCGAATCCCAGCGCGCTGGTCACCACGGGCGTGCCGTAGCCGTAACCCACCACCAGGTCGCTGTTGGCCGCGAGGTAGACATAGCCGACGTCTCCCTGCGGGTAGGCGTGCGGGATATTCGGCACGTTCCACGTGCCGCAGAACGAGTCGAGCGACTTGACCGAGTCGCCCATCTGCCGGGCCGTGAGCTGACCGGTGGACGCCGACCATTCGTAGCGCGCGAGGACGTACCTGCCCTGCTGCGGCTGGTACACGGTGTAGAAGACGTAAACGTTCTTTCGCGGAGGCTGGTGGCCGACCTGATCGGTCAGGTAGGGCAGGAAGCCGCCGCCGACCACGCGGCCGCCCAGCCCCTGGGTTATCCGCGAGAGCGCGACCGACTGCACCCACGGGCTGCGTTCCTCGGCCCCCTCGGGGAGCTGCGCCGAGAGCGCGGTGGGGCTGACCGTGGCCTGGTAGGCGCCGTCGATGGGCCCGCCCCCCGCCACCAGGGGGCCCGCGTCGGGCGAGTAGGACACGAACACCGACTGCGTGACCCACGGCTTGTCGGTCGCCTGGCCCGCCACCCAGGCGCACTCGCTGGTCCCGTCGGGCCGCACCTGCGTCACCGTCAGCACGAAGGCCTGAACCGGCCCGACCTTGTTGTCGGCGATCGAGGGAACGCAGAAGGCCCATAGCTGGCCGTTGGGGTGAACGGCGACGACGACCTCGGCGAACGTCCCATCCGCGTCCTCGACCAGCTGCTGTCGCCATCCAGTTTCCGAGGAGTCGGTGCGTTCGAGATATGTCAGCTTGTTATCGCTGTCGATCACCAGCGCCTCTTCCCGCGCCTCCTTGAACGGGTTGGCGAATAAGGCCTCCTGATTGAAGGCTCCCCCGCCCACCGAAACCGCGTCGGCCGGCAGCGCGTCCTGCATGAGCTGCGTGGCCACCCGGAACGAGCCCGGGCCCGGAGGGGCGGCCGGCAGGTCAGGGCCGGGCGGGTCGGTTAACGCTGACGTTTTCTGCTCGGAGGTCCCGATGCTCATGACGATGAACCCGTGCCTTTCTGCCGAACCTCCACGGTTCGATGCGGCGATTGTCGCGGGCACAACTCATCGTCCGGCCGCCCGGCAAGATGTCAAGACCCCCGCATGTCCGCGCCCTCGGTGCTGAGCCCGGCCCGCAGGAAAGCCGTGGCCTGGCCGATGGCGGCCCGGGCGGCGCGGGTGTCACTGAGCGCGTTGAGCAGCATGAAGTCGTGGATGGTGCCGTCGTAGCGCACGGTGGTCACGGGGACGCCGGCCGAGCGGAGCTTGGCCGCGTACGCCTCTCCCTCGTCTCGCAGCACGTCGGCCTCGTCCACGCACAGGTAGGCGGGCGGCAGCCCGGTGACCTGCTCTGTGCTGGCCTGGTTCGGCGACGCCGTGATCTCGGCTCGCTGGGCCGGGTCGCTGGTATAGGCGTCCCAGAACCACTGCATCTCCTTGCGGCTGAGGTAGTAGCCGGTGGCGAACTGCTGATAGGAGGCGGTGTTCATCGCCGCGTCGGTCACCGGGTAGTACATCGACTGCTGCACGAACGTGACGTCGCGGCGTTCCTTGGCCATGAGCGCCAGCGCGGCCGCCATGTTGCCGCCCACCGATTCTCCGGCCACCGCCATACGGCTCGCGTCCAGGCCCTTGGACGCCCCGTTGCGGGTGATCCACTGGGCGGTCGCGTAGCCCTGCTCGATCGCGGTCGGGTACTTGGCCTCGGGCGAGTTCGGGTACTCGACGAACGCGAGCGCCGCGCGGGCCCCGACGGCGAGCTCGCGAACCAGCCGGTCGTGGGTGGCGGCGTTGCCGAGCACCCATCCCCCGCCGTGCATGTAGACGATGACCGGCAGCGTTCCCGTGCTGCCCTGCGGCCTGACGATGCGCACCCGCGCATCACCGGCCGGCGACGCGACCGTGATCCACTCGTCGTCGACCGGGAGCTTGCTGACGGGCGCGGCCTGGGCGTCGTCGAGCACCTTCCGGGCGTCTGCCGGCGACATCTCGTACAGGAACGGCGGTTTCGAGAACGCGTCGGCAACCTGCTGTGCCTGCGGCTCGAGAACGACCGAGCTGGTGACGGTCATGAGCGTGCCCCCTCACGCGTCGGATCCTCCCCCGTCCTGTCTAACACAGGGGCTGGCTACCACAGATCCTGGCCCCCGCATGGCCAGGGCGAGCAGCGGCCCGCTCAGCGCTCCCGCTTCATGACGACGCCGCCTCGCCGTCTGTCGTGCCCTCCTCGAGCCAGGCCTCGAGCATGACCCGGTCGATCGAGTCGACGCGCCCGGGCCTGCCCGTCGCCTTGCCGTAGTCCCGAAGCTCCTCGCGGGTGAACCAGCGGGCTTCACGGATCTCGTTGCCGTCGACGGACAGCGACTCGTCCGCGGCGGTGGCGCGGAACCCGACCATGATCCCGGCCGGGAACGGCCAGGGCTGCGAGCCGACGTAGCCGACGTCGCGCAGCGCGACCCCGGCCTCCTCGAAGATCTCGCGCCGTACGGCGTCCTCCAGCGACTCACCGATCTCGACGAAGCCGGCCAGCAGCGAGTAGCCGCCGGCCTGCGAGGCGACGTGCCGGGCGAGCAGGCAGCGACGCGGCCGCCGGATCGTCTCGACGAGGGTGATGACCGCGGGCTCGATGCGCGGGAACAGCAGCGCGCCGCACCCGGCGTTGGCGCAGGCGCGCAGGTA
>JASHUI010000686.1:0-4949 GCA_030040095.1 Streptosporangiaceae bacterium
GGCAGCGCCAATACCCACAAGCAGCACATCAACCATCGCCTGAGGCCACCGCGATTCCCCCGAACCACCACCTCCTGCCCCGTACCACTAAGCCGGACGGACCTCCCGCCCGGCCACCCGTCTGCCCCCGCCGACAACCCCCGCCCGACTTTCCTCCCCAAACCATCATCTTTCCTCCCAAATCACCAACCTTCCCCCGCCACCCGTCTACCCTCGCCCGCGCCCCACCCCGTCCGCCGTACCGCTGGCACCGCTCCTTCAAGATCATTCTGACTTCTTACCGTTTTCGTTGGCGCAAACCATCCCAAATTGGGTCACCGGATTAACGGAAGCCGTGAGAAGTGGTAGTGATCAAGAACGTGATCCCGGCAAATAGGGTTATAACCGGCATCGGCGAAACCACCCGGGGGCGGCGGAACCGTGCCGGTGAGCCGACATGGTCGGTAGCTGGGTGGGCGGGGCAAGCGTCGCCGGGCGGGAGTCGCTCGGGGCCGGCAGGGGTTGCTCGGGGCGGGCGAGGGTCGGTTAGGCCAGGCGGCGGGCCGCCTCCACGGCCCAGTAGGTGAGGATGATGGTCGCGCCCGCCCGGCGGATCGCGGTGAGCGTCTCCATGATGATCCGGTCGCGGTCCAGCCATCCGTTCGCCGCGGCCGCCTCCACCATCGCGTACTCGCCGCTGACCTGGTAGGCGGCCAGCGGCAGCGGCACGGCCGCGGCCACCCGGCTGATCACGTCGAGGTAGGCCAGGGCCGGCTTCACCATCACGATGTCGGCGCCCTCCTCCACGTCCAGCAGCACCTCGCGCAGCGCCTCGTCCGGGCCCGCCGGGTCCTGCTGGTAGGAGGCGCGGTCGCCGAACTGCGGCGCGCACTCGGCCGCGTCGCGGAACGGCCCGTAGAAGGCGGACGCGTATTTGGCGGAGTAGGCGCAGATCGCCACCTCGGCAAATCCCGCCCCGTCCAGCGCGGCCCTGATCGCGGCGACCTGGCCGTCCATCATCCCGCTCGGCGCCACCACATGCACCCCGGCCTCGGCCTGGGCCACCGCTATGGACGCGTACCGCTCCAGGGTCGCATCGTTGTCCACCTCGCCGGCCAGCGTAAGCAGCCCGCAGTGGCCGTGGTCGGTGTATTCGTCCAGGCACAGGTCGGCCATGAGCACCGTGTCCCCGCCGACCTCGGCGGCCAGGTCGCCCAGGGCCAGCTGGACGATGCCCGCCGGGTCGTCGGCGGCCGAGCCGCGGGCGTCCTTGACCGCCGGGATGCCGAACAGGATCAGCCCGCCCACCCCGGCCTCCACCGCCTCGGCCGCCGCCTTGCGCAGGCTCTCCCTGGTGTGCTGCACCACCCCTGGCATCGAGGCGACCGGCTGCGGCTCGGCGATCCCCTCCTTGACGAACAGCGGCAGGATCAGGTCGGCGGGGCGCACGCTGGTCTGGGCGACCAGGCGGCGTAGGGCGGCGGTCCGGCGGAGCCTGCGCGGGCGTGCGGCGGGGAATCCGGCGCTCATCGGTCGTCCTTCGCTCGTTCCGGCGGTCCGGGAGGCCGCCTGCGGTTACCTGATCCTGCGGCGGGCGCCGCGGCGGCGCTCGCTGGGCTTGCGCACGGGATCACCGGCCTCGACCGCGGCGTCGCGCAGCCCGGCCCCGTACTCGGCCAGGGCGTCAACCAGCGCGCTCACCGACGGCCGGGGCGCGGTCACGTCCACCCGCAGCCCGAACTCGGCGGCGGTCTTCGCCGTCTCCGGCCCGATCACCGCGATCACCGTCACCGCGTGCGGCTTGCCAGCGATCCCGATCAGGTTCCGCACCGTGGACGAGGACGTGAACAGCACCGCGTCGAACCCGCCGCCCTTGATCGCCTCGCGAACCGGCGCGGGCGGCGGCGCGGCCCGCACGGTCCGGTACGCGGTGACGTCCTCGGCCTCCCAGCCAAGCTCGGTGAGCCGGGCCACCAGGCCCTCGGTGGCGATGTCGGCCCGCGGCAGCAGCACCCGGTTGATCGGGTCGAGCACCTCGTCGTAGGCGGGCCAGGCGTCGGCCAGTCCCTCGGCCGACTGCTTCCGCTCCGGGACCAGGTCGGGCACGATGCCGAAGGCGCGCAGCGCGGCCGCGGTCTGCTCGCCGACCGCGGCCACCTTGATGCCGGCGAACGCGCGTGCGTCCAGGCCGTACTCCTCGAACTTCTCCCGCACCGCCCGGACCGCGTTCACCGAGGTGAACGCGATCCACTGGTAGCGGCCGGTGACCAGGCCCTTGACCGCTCGCTCCATCTGCTGCGGCGTCCGCGGCGGCTCGACCGCGATGGTCGGCACCTGCTCGGGCACCGCGCCCCAGGTGCGCAGCCGGCTCATGACCTCGCCCGCCTGCTCCTTGGTGCGCGGCACCAGCACCCGCCAGCCGAACAGCGGCTTGGTCTCGAACCAGGACAGCGCGTGCTGCGCGGTGACGGCCTCGCCGACCACCATCACCGCCGGGCCGTGCGCGGTGAGCAGGCTCACCCCCGCGGCCTTGAGGTCGGCGGTGACCGAGCCGAGCGAGCCGGTCACGGTGTGCTGGTCGGTGGTGGTGCCGTCCCAGGTCAGCGCGAACGGGGTGGAATCGGCGAAGCCGGCCGCGACCAGCATCTTGGCCAGGTCGGCGGGTCCGGTCTCGGCGCCGAGTATCACCAGGCTGCCCGGCTCGACCTGCGCCCGGCTGACCTCTGAGGCGTGGATGATCCTGACGTCGCCGCTGGCGTCGGAGGTCAGCGGGATCCCGGCGTAGGCGGGCACCGCGGTCGCCGTCGGCACCCCTGGCACCACCTCGAACGCGACCTTGGCCTTCGCGCAGGCCGTGACCTCGGCCGCGGTGTTGCCGAACAGGAACGGGTCGCCGCGCACCAGCCGGACGACGTGCTGGCCGGCCCGGGCCGCCTTCACCAGCAGCCGGGGGTCCTGGGTCAGCGCGTCGGTGTCGGTGACCTCCGCCTCGGGGGTCGCCAGCCGCCCGATGAGCGCCATCAGATCCGGGCCCGCCACCACCAGGTCGGCGTTGGCCAGCAGCTCCGCGGCGCGCACGGTCACCAGGCCCTCGTCTCCCGGGCCCGCCCCGACGAAAGCGACCCATCCGGCCGCGTGCTTTGCCGAGCTCTGCTTCTCGGCCGGCTTCTTCTCTGTCACGGGTGGGTTCACTGAGCATCGTCCCCGTTACTGATGTGTCCCGCCATCTCAGCAGGCACGGCCGTATACCTTCCCGCACCGCGCCGGAGCAGCTCGGCGGCTACCTGGCGACCGAGACGATCGGCCTCGGCGGCCGGTCCGTCGGCGCTCGCCCGCAGTGCCGATTCCCCGTCGGCCGACACGACGATCGCGCGCAGCCGCAATCCATTCGCCCCAGCGGCATACCCGCCGACGGGGGCGCTGCAACCTGCCTCGAGCGCGACGAGTAGGCTCCGCTCGGCCACGGTGGCAGCGCGGCTGGCCGGGTCATCGATGCAGGCCAGCAGGGCGGTCAGGTCCGGCCGGTCGGAACGGCACTCCACCGCGAGCGCGCCCTGGCCGGGGGCCGGCAGCATTTCCTCGGGCTCGAAGATCTGGGTCACCGCGTCCAGCCGGCCGATCCTGGCCAGGCCCGCGTAGGCCAGCACGACGGCGTCGACCTCGCCGGATTCGACCCGTCCCAGCCGGGTGCCGGCGTTGCCGCGGATCGGGACGGGGCGCAGGTCGGGCCGCAGCAGGCGCAGCTGAGCGGCGCGGCGCGGTGATCCGGTGCCGATCCTCGCGCCCGGGGGCAGGTCGGCGAGCTTGGCCCCGTCGCGCGCGGCGAGCGCGTCCCTGGGGTCGCCGCGCGGCGGCACCGCGGCCAGTTCGACGCCTTCCGGCCTGGCGGTCGGCAGGTCCTTGAGCGAGTGCACCGCCACGTCGATGTCGCCGGCCAGCAGGCTGGCCCGCAGCGCGCTCACGAACACCCCGGTCCCGCCGATCTGGGTCAGCTGGGCCCGGCTCACGTCGCCGAACGTGGTGACCCTGGTCAGCCGCACCTCGCGCCCGGTCCGTTCCGTGATCATGCGGGCGACCTGCTGCGACTGCGTCACGGCCATGGGGCTCCTGCGGGTCCCGAGCCGCAGCGGGGCCTGGGCGGTCACCTGGGCACCTCCTGCTCCGGCCAGCCGGGGGTGACCGCATCCGCGCGGGTCACCGCCTGCACCGCTTCGGGATCGAGGTCGAAGAGCACTCGCAGCACCGCCTCGTAGGAATCCCCGCCCGGAGAGCCGGCCAGCTCCTTCACCCGGACGGTGGGCGCGTGCAGCAGCTTATCCACGATACGGCGCATCGACTGCGCAATCTCGCGACGGGCCCGGGCGTCCATGTCACCAAGGCGGCCGGTCAGCCGGGCCAGTTCGGCGTCCACCACCTCGGCCGCCTTGGCCCGCAGCGCGACCACGGTCGGCGCGACCCGCGCGGCGCGATCGGCCGACACCTGCGCGGCGAGTTCCTCGGCCAGGATCCGCCGCACCGCGGCCACGTCCTCCTCGTGCGCCCCGCCGCCCGGGCTCTGGCCGACGTTCTCCAGGTCGAGCAGGCTCACCCCGGGCAGCCCGGCGGCGGCGGGGTCGATGTCGCGCGGCAGCGCCAGGTCGATCAGGACCAAGGGGCGAGAGGCCCGGGACCGCGCCGCGACCGCCACGGTGTCGGCCGTGATCACATGCCCCGGCGCGCCGGTGCAGGAGACGACCAGGTCGGCGGCGGCCATTTCGGCGGGCAGCCGGGACAGATCGGCCGCGGCCGCGGGCACCGCGCCGGCCACGCTGGCCGCGAGCCGCTGAGCCCGGCCGCCGGACCGGTTCACCACCACCACCCGGTCGGCTCCCATCCGGGCGGCGGTGGTGACCGCGAGCGAGCTCATCGAGCCCGCGCCGACCACCAGCACCGAGAGCCCGGCCAGGGAATCGGCCGGCTCGGCCGGGCCG
>JASHUI010000687.1:0-4040 GCA_030040095.1 Streptosporangiaceae bacterium
TCCCTGGCCAGAAGGCCGGCCCGGGCCCGCTCCCGCCCAGCCGCGCTGCCCTCGCGGACGGCGGCGTCGAAGACCAGGCGGGCGCTGAACGCGGCCGCCCGGAGCTTGCGGGTCTGCGGGCCCTCCAGGGACTGGCCGCGTTCCAGGCCGAACGCCTCGCAGTACGCGTCCTTGGTCCAGCCGTGCGCCCTCAGGTGCGCGCTGACCGAGCGCAGCGACCGGCCGCAGAGGTGGCAGGTCACCATGGTCCCGTCGATGACCACGATCTCGCCGACTGGCGCGTAGCAGGGCGTGCCGTCGGGCAGCACGGCCACCACAGGACGGACCGAGGCCACCGGCCGGCCGGGCGGACGTGACCCGGCCGGACCCGCCACAGCCAGCGCATCGAGCAAGTCTGCGGACATGACCGGCCCCTTTGCCCCGGCTCGTCGAACCCGGCTAGTCGCACTGAGACTACCTGGCCCGGTGGCCGGCCGCACCTGCCCCTCGTAGCCTTTGGTCATGACCGAGCCCGGGGAACGCTCGCTGTCGCTTGCCGAGTGGCTGGTGCTCTGCCTGGTCCGCGAGGAGCCCAGGCACGGGTTTGCCCTGGCCAGGCTGCTGGCCTCATCGGGCAGCCTGGGCCGGGTCTGGCGCGTGCCCAAGCCGGTGATCTACCGGGCGCTGCAGCGGCTCGAGCAGCTTGGCCTGGTCCGGACCGCCGAGCAGCAGCCGTCCAGCCAGGGGCCGGTCCGGTCGCTGATCGAGGCCACGCCCGCCGGACGCGACGCCGCCGCCCGCTGGCTGACCCGGCCCGCCGAGCACACCAGGGACGTGCGCTCGGAGTTGCTGGTGAAGCTCGCCCTGCTGGACCGGGCCGGGGCGGACCCGGGTCCGCTGCTGGAGGCGCAGCGCGAGCATCTCGCTCCGGTCGCGGAGGCGCTGCACGACCGGCTCGGCGAGGCCGAGGGTTTCGATCGCACGCTCGCGCTCTGGCGGTACGAGACCGTGTCGGCGACCGTCCGGTTCCTTGACGCCCTGTCCGCACGCCCGGTGGCGCCGTCACGGGCACGTTAGCCCGTTTTATGCCTGCGCCGGCCGCTCCGTCCGAAGCCCAGCCCCTTGTGCCTGCCTATCTGGGCGTTGTCTCATTGAGACTACTCAGACGAGACAGAGGGGATGAGCACCATGACCGTGACCCTGGACCGCAACGTCGAAGACTTCATCGCCACGCCGCGCCAGCTGTTCATTAACGGGCAGTGGTCTGACGCGGCATCGGGTAAGACGTTCGATACCCCGGACCCGGCGACCGGCGAGACCCTGGCCCGGGTGGCCGAGGGCGACGCGGAGGACATCGACCGGGCGGTCAAGGCGGCGCGCAAGGCCTTCGAGGAGGGCCCCTGGCGCCGGATGACCCCGTCCGAGCGAGGCCGGATCGTCTGGAAGATCGGCGACCTCATCCTGGAGCACGTCGACGAGCTCGCCCAGCTCGAATCGCTGGACAACGGCAAGCCGTACCCGGTCGCGCAGGCCGCCGACGTGCCGCTGGCCGCCGACCTGTTCCACTACATGGCCGGCTGGGCCACGAAGATCGAGGGCAACACGATCGACATCTCGGTGCCCTACATGCCCGGGGCCAACTTCCACTCCTACACGCTGCGTGAGCCGATCGGCGTGGTCGGCCAGATCATCCCGTGGAACTTCCCGCTGCTGATGGCGGCGTGGAAGCTGGGCCCGGCGCTGGCCGCGGGCTGCACCGTGGTGCTCAAGCCGGCCGAGCAGACCCCGCTGAGCGCGCTGCGGCTGGCCGAGCTCATCGCCGAGGCCGGCGTGCCCGACGGCGTGGTCAACGTGGTGCCTGGCTTCGGCGAGACCGCGGGCGCGGCCCTGGCCGCGCACATGGACGTGGACAAGGTCGCGTTCACCGGGTCGACCGAGGTGGGCAAGCTGATCGTGCAGGCCGCCGGGGCCAGCAACCTGAAGAAGCTGACCCTGGAGCTGGGCGGCAAGAGCCCGAACATCGTGTTCGAGGACGCCGAGGACGCGGCGGTCGAGGGCGCGGCCAACGCGATCTTCTTCAACCACGGCCAGTGCTGCGTGGCGGGCTCGCGGCTGTTCGTGCAGCAGAGCCGGTTCGACGAGGTGGTCAGCGGCGTCTCCGAGATCGCCAAGTCGATCAAGCTGGGCGCCGGAATGGAGCCCGGCACCCAGATGGGCCCGCTGGTCTCCGACGAGCAGCTGCGCCGGGTGACCGGCTATCTCGACTCCGGCAAGGCCGACGGCGCCACCGCGGTGACCGGGGGCGGCCGCTTCGGCGACCGTGGTTTCTTCGTGGAGCCGACCGTGCTCACCAACACCCGGCCGGAGATGAAGGTGGTGCGCGAGGAGATATTCGGTCCGGTCGTCGTGGCCGCGCCGTTCAGCGACCTGGACGAGATCGCCGCCGTGGCCAACGACACCGAGTACGGGCTGGGCGCCGGGATCTGGACCAGGGACATCTCCAAGGCCCACGCCCTGGCCAAGAAGATCAAGGCTGGCACCATCTGGATCAACTGCTACAACGTGTTCGACGCGTCGCTGCCGTTCGGCGGCTACAAGCAGTCCGGCTGGGGCCGTGAGATGGGCCACGAGGTCCTCCGCAACTACACCGAGGTCAAGGCCGTCACGGCGCAGCTGTAGCGGCTGTACCCGGGCGGGTCGTTCCGGGTAGTTATATGGAGTGATCGACTCGGGGCGGCAGGTGCTGCCGGGCCGGATACGGCCGATGCTGGCGACAGCGGGCGACCTGCCGCCCGACGATCACGGCTGGGCGTACGAGATGAAGTGGGACGGCGTGCGCGCCATCGCCTTCGTCGAGGACGGGGAGGCGCGGCTGTGGTCCCGGTCCGGCCGCGAGATCACCGGGTCCTATCCCGAACTGGGGCCCATGGGGTCCGCCGTGGCGGCCCGGCGGGCGGTCCTCGACGGGGAGATCGTGGCCTTCGCCGGCGGCCAGTGGCCGAGCTTCGAGGCGTTGCAGCAGCGGATCAACGTCTCGCAGCCGGCCCAGATCGCGCGGCTCGCGGCCGAGATCCCGGTCAGCTACCTGGCCTTTGACCTGCTCTGCCTGGACGGCCAGTCGCTGCTCGACGCCCCGTATTCGCGGCGGCGGGCCCTGCTCGACGGACTGGGCCTGAACGGCCGGCACTGGCAGACGCCGCCCTCGTTCACCGACGTGCCCGGACGGGAGCTGCTGGCCTTGTCCCGGCAGCAGGGCCTCGAAGGCGTGGTGGCCAAGCGCGAGACGTCGCGTTATGACCCTGGGAAGAGGTCGCCCGCCTGGCGCAAGGTCAAGGTCGTGTTCCGGCAGGAAGCGGTGATCGGCGGCTGGAAGCCGGGCGAGGGCGGGCGGTCCGGCCAGATCGGCTCGCTGCTGATCGGGGTGCAGGGCGCCGACGGCCTGGACTACGCCGGCCACGTCGGCACCGGGTTCACCCAGCCGGTGCTGACCATGCTCGGCAGGCGGCTGTTCCCGCTGCGCCGGGATACCTCGCCGTTCGCCGCGCCGGTTCCCCCTGAGCACGCGCGGGCCGCGGTCTGGGCCGAGCCGCGCCTGGTCATCGAGGTGGCGTTCGGCGGCTGGACCAGCGCGGGGGTGATGCGCGCCGCCGCCTACAAGGGCCTGCGCACGGACAAGGACCCGGCCGAGGTGGTCCGCGAGTCCTGACCCGGCGAACGCGACGTTTCCGGCCCCTGGCCGGGTCCGCCCGGTTTTCCTCGCAGGATCCGCCGAAAAAGTTGTTGGCGTTGGCTGCCCTCGTCCCTCCTACCACCGTCAGGCAACAGACCACGGCCCGCAGGAGACGCGACATGAACGACGCCATGAACCAGACGATCCCGGCGGCGAGCCAGGCCGACCCGGCGAACGCCGCGCTCGCCGAGAGCGCCGAGATCATCTGGAGTCCCCAGACCGCCGAGACCGCCCAGACCACCGAGCCCGCCCTGATCGGGGAGACCGCCCAGACCGCCGGGACCGCTGAGACCGCCGGGTTCGCATCGGCGGGCGCCGCCCGGCCCGGGCG
>JASHUI010000688.1:0-8410 GCA_030040095.1 Streptosporangiaceae bacterium
CCTCCTCCGGCGTGGCCGTCGGCTTGGCCCGCTGCCTGCGCAGCTCGGCGTGCAGCGCGACCAGGTGCTCGATCACGTCGCTCGGCACCCGGGCCCCGACCCGCAGGTGCGGCAGGCCGAGCCCGGCGTACGCCGGATCGCGCTGCGCCTCCTCCAGCGCGATCTCCAGCTGCGCCCGCCGGCTCGGCGGCTGCCGCCGCAGCAGCTCGGCCGTGGGCACGGACAGCGCGGCCGCCAGCGCCTCGATCAGGGACAGCTTCGGCTCGCGCCGGCCGTTCTCGATCATGGACAGCACCGAGGGGGCGCGGCCGACGCGCTGGCCTAGCTCGGCCAGCGTCAGCCCCCTGGCCCGGCGGGCATGCCGGAGCCGCTGTCCGAACACACCGAGATCCAGGCCTCTTTCAGCGAAGGAAGTCCGATCTTCTTCTGTGAAGACTGTCATATCTTCATGCTAGGGGAATTTTCTCTGAAGTTCAGGTCCTTCGACCCTAGTCTGCGGGCCCATCCTCGCGCACGCTGGCTGGTACCGACCCGGGCCGCTGCATCATCCGGGGCGTCCGATCTGGAGGTATCAGTGAACGATCAGGCAGCGATACTGCGGCAACAGTGGGCGACCGATCCGCGATGGGCGGGCGTGGAGCGCACCTACTCGGCGGACGACGTGGTGCGGCTGCGCGGGTCCGTTCAGGAGGAGCACACCCTGGCCCGGCTGGGCGCCGAGCGCCTGTGGGAGATGCTGCACCAGGACGGCTACGTCGCCACCCTGGGCGCGCTGACCGGCAACCAGGCCGTGCAGCAGGTCAAGGCCGGGCTGCGGGCCATCTACCTGTCCGGCTGGCAGGTGGCGGCCGACGCCAACCTGGCCGGCCAGACCTACCCGGACCAGAGCCTGTACCCGGTCAACTCGGTGCCGCAGGTGGTGCGCCGGATCAACAACGCGCTGCTGCGGGCCGACCAGATCTCCTGGGCCGAGGCGGGCGGCAGCGGGCCCACGCCGTACTGGCTGGCCCCGATCGTGGCCGACGCCGAGGCCGGATTCGGCGGCGTACTGAACGCGTTCGAGCTCATGAAGGCGATGATCGCCGCGGGGGCCGCCGGGGTGCACTGGGAAGACCAGCTGGCTTCGGAGAAGAAGTGCGGCCACCTGGGCGGCAAGGTCCTGATCCCCACCTCGCAGCACATCCGCACGCTGAACGCGGCCCGGCTCGCGGCCGACGTCTGCGGCACCCGGACGCTGGTCGTGGCCCGCACCGACGCCCAGTCCGCCACGCTGATCACCACCGACGTGGACGAGCGGGACCGGCCCTTCGTCACCGGGGAGCGGACCGCGGAGGGCTTCTACCGGGTTCGCGGGGGGATGGAGGCCTGCGTCGCGCGCGGCCTCGCCTACGCGCCGTACGCGGACCTTCTCTGGATGGAAACCTCCACCCCGGACCTCGAGGTGGCCAGGCAGTTCGCCGAGGCGATCCGGAACGTCTACCCGGACCAGATGCTCGCCTACAACTGCTCGCCGTCGTTCAACTGGCGGGCCCACCTCGACGAGGGCACGATCGAGAAGTTCCAGCACGAGCTCGGTGAGATGGGCTACAAGTTCCAGTTCATCACGCTGGCGGGCTTCCACGCGCTGAACCACTCGATGTTCAGCCTGGCCCGCGGCTACGCGGAGGAGGGCATGCCCGCCTACGTCCGGGTGCAGGACGCCGAGTTCGCCAGCGAGCCCGACGGGTACACCGCGACCAGGCACCAGCGCGAGGTCGGCACCGGCTACTTCGACCTGGTGAACTCCGCGATCACCCCGCAGTCCGCGACAACCGCGCTGGCCGGCTCCACCGAGAGCGAGCAGTTCGCCGTCGCCCGCTAACCCGCCGGGACGGCTACAGTCAGTGCACCCGCCGTCAGGCCAATGACCGGCTAGGATTGCCAGAGCCTCAGATCGGTAGGTGGTTGGCGGCTGGTGATCACATGATGACGATCAGCAGGGGGGCATACGGCGGTCCGTCGGGCTCCCGGCCGACGGAAGGGCCAGCGGGAGGGCCGACGGTTTCCGGCCGGATCCCTCCGCTGGCCGAATCCTGCAGCCCGCGCCCGGAGACCGGCGGCAGCCTGCGCAGCCTGCCGGCGGGCCAGGCTGCGCTGCTGGTTGCCCCCGAGGACGACGTGGCCGGCGGCCGGAGCCGGCTGGCCGGTACCGGCAAGACGCACCTGGCTGCCGCCATGACCCGGGAGCACCTGGACGAGCAGGCAGCCGACCTGGTTGTCTGGATCAGCGCCACCGGCCGGGACGCGGTCGTCGGCGGTTATGCGCAGGCCCTGCACGCCGCGGGCGTTCCCGCTCCGGGCGAGGGGCCCGAACGTGCCGCCGCCGCGTTCGTCGACTGGCTCGCGAGCACCGACCGGCCCTGGCTGGTGGTGCTCGACGACCTCAACGATCCGGCGGCGATCGAGGGCCTCTGGCCGCGCGGGCCCGCGGGGCGGGTGCTGGTCACGACCGATCTGCGGGACATCGGGCAGCCTCCCGACTCGCGCATGCTGGCGGTGGGGGCGTTCAGCCAGCGCGAGGCGCTGTGGTACCTGTCGGAGCGGCTGCGCGCGGACCACGACCAGCGGATGGGCGCGCCCGACGTCGTCGCCGAGCTTGACCTGCTGCCGGTCGCGCTGGGACAGGCCGCGGCGGTGCTGGCCGAGACCGGCATGGACTGCCACCGGTTCCGCGCGCTGGTGGCCGGGCGCCGCTCGCAGCTTTCGTCGAACTCGGCCGGCCGGCATGCCGCGACGGTGGCCGCCACCTGGTCGCTGTCCATAGAACTGGCCGACAGCCTCCCGCCGGCCGGGCTGGCCGGGCGGGCCCTGGCGCTGATCTCGATGCTCGGGGCGCACGGCATCCCCGGGATGGTGCTCACGAGCCAGGCCGCGTGCGCCTATATCACGGGGTCCGGCGGGTCGTCGCCGGCCGGCGACGACCGCCCGGCCAGGACCGCGGTCTACAACCTGGCCCGGGCCGGCCTGGTGACCATCGACGCCGGCGACGCCGCCCGCACGGTGCTGGCGCACTCGCTGGTCCAGGCCATCGCACAGCAGAACCTCCCGTCCGCGGAGCGCGACCGGGCGGCCAGGGCGGCCGCGGACGCGCTGGCGCAGGCCTGGTCGAGCCGTGGCCTGCCCGAGGCTGTCGGGCAGGCGCTTCGTGACTGCGCCGCGCAGGTCCGCCAGACGGGCGGCGCCGTGCTGTGGACGCCGCAGTGTCACCCCATGCTGGTGCGAGCTGGGCAGAGCCTGGAGGCCGGCGGGCTGTCGGGCCAGGCCGCCGCCTACTGGGAGGCGATGCTCCGCACCAGCCAGCGGCAATTCGGGCCCGAGCATGCCGACAGCGTCCGGTTCCGGGACTTCCTCGGCGCCGCCTTCGAGGCATCGGGGCGCATGGACGAGGCCATCGCCACCTACCGGGACGTGGTCAGCGACCAGGAGAACGCGGTAGGCACTCGTCATCCGGCCGCGCTGGCCGACCGCGCGAACCTGGCCCGTGCCTACCGTGCGGCCGGCCGCTCCGGCGACGCCATCGACCTGGCCGTGCAGACGCTCACCGAGTGCGAGCGGGCGCTCGGCGCCGACCATCCGGACACCCTGGCCGCCCGGGGCAGCCTGGCGGCCGGCTACCTGGCGGCGGGGCGGTTCAAGGAGGCCGTCGCCGAGCGCCAGCGCGCCCTGGCCGCCTGGGAACGGGTCCGTGGTCCCGAGCACCGTGACACCATTGCCGCCCGGGCCGGCCTGGCCGCGGCCTACCGTGCCGCCGGCAAGCTGAAGGACGCGATCAAGCACTACGAGCGCGCCCTCGCCGACGCCGAGCGGGTGCAGGGCACGGGCCAGCCCGACACGATCGCGACCCGCCGCGAGCTCGCCCTGGCCTACATGATGGCCGGGCGGTTCGCCTATTCGGTCGAGCAGTACGAGCGCGCCCTCGCCGACAGTGAGCGGACCCTCGGGCCCGACCACGTGGTCACCAGGGAAATCCAGGAAGACCTCGACGTCGCCGCCACCTACGCGATGGCCAAGCTCGGCATCGATCTCCGCACGCCCAGGCAATGACGGGCTAGCCCATGAGGCCGATCTCGCTCGGCTCGTCGGCGTAGTCGTCGTCCTCGTCGTACCGGCGGCGCCACCGTGACGGGACGAAAAGGGGGACGATCATCGCGGCCCCGGCCAGGGCCAGCGTCCCGCTGGTCAGCATGGCGCCGAAGCCGCTGGCGAACGAGTGAGCGTGCAGCGGGATCAGCCGGGTCGCCCGCGCCGGGCTGGCCACGAGCAGCGCCGACCAGCCCAGCAGCACGACGCCCGGCAGCCCCGCGGCCAGCGGCGAGACGGCGGGGGCGGCGAGCAGCGTGCCGACCAGCAGCCCGACGGCGACGACCACGGCCACCGCGACGAGGCCGTGCGCGCTGGTCAGGCTCGAGCCGCCGGCCCGCAGCGTGGTGATCTTGTTGACCCCCCAGCCGGCCCCCCCGAACAACGCCGCGCCCGTGAGCACGCCAAGAACCAGGCCGAACAAGTGCCGCATGCCGCCACTACCCCTCGGTCGACGTCCGCTTCCGAAGATCCTGGCTCCCTGGCACCCACTTCATCCCCGCCGCGGCCGGGAAAGTGCCCGGGCCAGCGGCACCCGCAGCCGGTTGACCGGCTCCAGCACGCGGTACGTTACGTAGGCGTTCCGCTCCACCAACCGGAACTTTACTCCCCGGGCTCCGCGGGGATGCCGGTAGCCGGGCGGGCGGTACCGGACGAAGTCCTCGTGCATGTGCTCGAAGAACCCCCGGCGCGCTGCGCGCGGCACCAGCCCGGCCCGCCCGGTCCGGCCGCCGAGGACCGTGGTGTAGTGCCAGATCGCCCGCTCGAACAGCGCCGCCCGCACGGGGCCGGGCACCGGCGGGTCGGCCGAGTCGATGAGCTCGAACACCGTCTCGTACGAGCGGAAGACGCTCGACTGACCGGTGCTCGCCGTGGCCATGAACGACCCGGCCCGCTGCCGGTACCGGTAGCAGACCCGGGGCAGCGCGCTGATGCGCCGCGCGCCGAGCAGCATCGCGCAGGAGAGCACCACGTCCTCGTGGATCCCCTCGGGGAAGGTCAGGCCGATCCCGGCCAGGAACTCGCGCCGGATCACCTTGCTCCATGACGTCATCGTGAGCTGGATCAGCCGCGGCTGCGCGGCCAGGACAAACGGCCCGGCCGGCGCGGCGCGGAGCAGGTCGCGGCCCGGGCTGGCCGCGGTCCGCCCGGCCGGGTCCAGTTCCTCGTAGTCGATCAGCAGCAGGTCCGGCCGGTCCCGCTGCAGCCGGGCCGCGACCGCGCCGAGCGCGCCCGCGGCCACCTGATCGTCGGCGTCGACGAACCAGACGTAGTCGCCCGCGGCCAGGGCCAGGCCCGCGTTGCGCGCGGGTCCCGGTCCGGCGTTCTCGCTCAGGTGCACCACCCGCAGCCGCGGGTCCCGGCAGGCACGGGCGTCCAGGATCGCGCCGCACCCGTCCGGCGAGGCGTCGTCGACGGCGATGACCTCCAGGCCCGCCGGCGTCGCGGGCGGCTGGCCCAGGATCGAGTCAAGGCAGTCGCCGAGGTACTCCTCGACGGCGTACACCGGGAGGATCAGGCTGATCGTGGGCTTGTCTGGCATCCGGTCGGCGGCTCGTGACAGGGGTCATTACGCCCCGGCTCCGCGGCTCAGGGCAGCGGATCCGGCTGCCTGGTCTCGCCGGCGGCGGGCGCGGGCGCCGCCTCGTCCGCGGGCGCGGCCTCGTCCGCGGGCGCGGGTGCGGCCGCGTCCGCGGGCAGCGTTGCGGCGGTCCGGCTCATCCGGGACGGCCACCAGTTCCACCGGCCGAGCAGCACCACCGTCGAGGGCACCAGCAGCGTGCGGACCAGGAAGGTATCCATCAGGATGCCCAGGGCCAGGCCAAGCCCGATGTCGCGGATCTGCTCGCCGCTCGACCCGCCGCCGGCCACCACGGTCAGCACCAGGAACGTCCCGGCCAGCACCAGGCCCGCGGAGGTCACCGTGGTGCCGGTCCGGCCCAGCGCGCGCGTGACCGCCTCCCGCAGCGGATGCTGGTGCGCCTCCTCCCTGATCCTGGTCATCACCAGGATGTTGTAATCCTCGCCCAGGGCCAGCAGGAAGATGAACATCAGGAACGGCATGAAGAACACCAGCCCGCTGCTGCCCTCGATCTTGATGAAGATCAGCACGGAGAGGCCGAGCGCGGCGAGGTAGGAGACGCCGACCGACGCGATCAGGTAGAGCGGCGCCACCACGCTGCGCAGCACCAGCGCGAGCAGCAGCCCGATGGCCAGGATCGCGATCGGGATGATGTGCTTGAGGTCGCTGTTCGAGATGTTGCTGATGTCATAGAGCGCGGGCGCCTCGCCGCCCACGGCCGACTGGGCCGCGCCGACCGACAGGCCGACCGCGGTGGTCGTCGCCCGGATCGACGGCACCGCCCTCATGGCGGACGTGCTGCCGGGGTCGCCGGCCGCCAGGCTGGTGGAGAACTGCACGGTGCGCCCGTCGGGGGCCACGTAGTTCGCGGTCGCGCGGTAGATGTCGTAGCCGATGGCCGGCACCGGGCCGTGCGCGGGCGCGACCGGCGGCAACGCGGCGGCCGGCCCCAGCGCGCCGTGCAGCTCGGCATACTGCTGCCCGGTCAGCAGCGCTCCTCCCACCGGGTTCAGCGGCCCGGTGACCTGCTTGAAGAGCTTGCTCGCCCGCAGCTCGGCGGTGGCCTCGGCCAGCGGTCCCGGGTCCTGCCACACCGGGGCGTTGAACCGGAAGATCAGGCTGGTCGGGTTCGCCGCCGACTCGGGGAAGTACTTCGTCAGCAGCGCCTGGCCCGCGGCCGAGTCGCTGCCGGCCGGGGGTGCCGTGCTCCCGCCGAATCCGGCGGACGAGTAGCCGAAGACCGCCACGCCGAGCCCGCCGAAGAAGATCACTCCCGCGAGCAGGGTGGGCACCGGGTACCGCACGATCCGGCCCGCCACCTGGCCCCAGACGCCCGGCCTGCCGGCGCCCTGGATGGTCCACGGCAGCAGCTTCGGCCGGCCGAACAGGGAGCGGAACCAGGCGCGCTTGATGTTCAGCAGCGACAGCCGGATGGACAGCAGCGCGGGCAGCAGGGTGAGCGCGGCGAGCAGCGTGACGCCGATGGCGATCGCGAACGGCCAGGCCAGGCCGGAATAGAAGGAGAAGCTGGCCAGCAGCAGGGTGAGCACGGCGGCGATCACCGTGGCGGCGGAAAACGTGATCGACTCGCCGACCTTGGTCACCGACCAGACGATCGCCTCCGTCGGGTCGTTCCTGACCCGCAGCTCCTCGCGGACCCGGAAGACCAGGAACAGCCCGTAGTCGGTGCCGGCCCCCAGCACGAGCACGATCATCAGGAACTGGGCCAGCGACGACACCTGCAGGCCGTGCGCCGCGGCCTCGGCCACCAGCGGCCCGGCGATCGTGATCGACAGCAGCGGCGGGATCAGGGTGGTCAGCGCGAGCGTGAACGACCGGAAGATCAGCACCAGGAGCAAGATGATGAACAGCAGCGACAGGTCCTCCACCCGGGCGCCGGTGGACCCGGACGCCTTCTGCTGGTCGACCTGCGCGGCGACGTCGCCGGCCAGGTGCGCCTGCAGCCCGGCCGGCAGCCTGGCCGCGACGATATCGGCGCGCAGCGCGTTCACCAGGTCCAGCGCGGAGTCCGGGTTGCCGCCGTTCAGCGCGGCCAGCACCACGAGCTGCTCGGCGTGACCGTCCGGGGAGACCCCGGCGTCCACCACCTTGCTGACCCCCGAGACCGACCGCAGGCGGGCCTGCAGCCTGCTCATCGCCGTCTCGTCGGCGGCGGTGAGCGGCGAGGCGGTGCGCGCGGCGATCACCGGCACCGGCTGCAGGCCGGCCGTCCCGAACGGCGCCGCCAGCACGGCCGCCTGCTCGCTGGGCGCGCTGGCCGGCAGGAACTTGACGTTGTTGCTCTGGGTCACGCTCGACAGGGACGGCAGCTGCGTTACCGCGGCGATCGCGGCGGCTATCCAGGCCAGGACCACAAGCCACCGGAACCGGACGGCAAAACTCCCGATGGCGCCGAAGATCGCGTCGATCCGCATAGTGAGAGAGCCTACGTGAGCCGCGTTAACCGACGACGACGCCATGGGGCCTTCGCCACGGGCCGGTTAGCCGCCGGGCCCCCCTGGCCCGGCGGCCGGCTCGTCCGCCAGCGCGTCGACCGCTCCGGTCAGCTCACGCAGCCCGGGCAGCGCGGCGTCCAGCGCGTCGCGGCTGGCCGGTCCCAGGCTGGCGATCGCGGCCTGCAGGACGCGCTCGTTCAGCTCCTGCCAGCAAGCGACCGTCGCGGTCCCGTCCGTGGTCAGCAGCAGCGAT
>JASHUI010000689.1:0-3318 GCA_030040095.1 Streptosporangiaceae bacterium
CGGCCCCGGCGCCGTACGCGATCTGCGCGCCAGTCGCGCGTCCGGCCGACGACGGCGACGTCACCGTTCTCGACGGTGAGATGTACACCGAGGCGGCAGGGCGCGGCGTGCTCAGGATGCGGCCGCGCTCAGAGTGCGGCGTGCTCAGAGTGCGGCCGCGCTCAGAGTGGCGGCGTGCTCAATAGTGTGGATGGCGCCAACGCTGTCGCTGTTTGCGATACGACGGTCCGTTAAAGCTAATAGGTGCCCGGGCGCAACTGAGCTTGCCGCAGGTATATATCGGATATATAGGTAAATAGACCTAGTGTGGATGGGCTCGGCTGAACGGTTTCGGTCAGCGCTGAGATTCGGACGACGCGATTCGGGCGCCAAGCGCGTCCGAATCGGCCGTTCCTGTCCGAATCAGTAGCGACCTCGGTCGCGGCCCGCCATGAAGCTCCTCTGCCGGCCGGCCGACCCGGCCAAACGCCAGCCCGCCGAACCCGACGCCCAACGGCCGACCGGTCAAGCGCCAGCCCCGCCGAACCCAGCCAGCCGACACCGGCTGACCGCCTGAGTTGCTAAGCGGGGAGCGGGCGGTCGGGCACGATACGCTTCATGACCAGCGTCGAGGTCATGCGCTGGACGCCGGGAAGCGCGGTCAGCTTCTCGTCTTGCAGTCGCTGGTAGGCGGCCAGGTCGGCGGTGACCACGCGCACCAGGTAGTCCGGGTCGCCGAAAAGCCGCTCGGCTTGCACCACGTTCGGGATGCCCGCGAGCCCTTGCTCGAAGCTCAGCAGGGTCTCGCGATCTTCCCGGCGCATGGTCACGAACACTAGAGCCTCGAAGCCGAGGCCGAGGGCACCGGCGTCCACGACCGCGCGATAGCCGCGGATCGCGCCACTGCGTTCCAGTTCCCTGACCCTGCGGTGGCACGGGGACACGCTCAAACCCACCTGTGCGGCCAGTTCGGTGACGGTCAGGCGCCCGTCGCCCTGGAGCAGCGCAAGGATCTTGCGATCGATCGCGTCCACACGGCGGATTCTTCCACGATCAGTCCGCATGCCAGCAGCACTTAGGAACACTTGCCGCCCACTCAGGGCTAAGTTCCCTCATAGGGACGGACGCCGCAGCGCGCGGCGGCGTTGCGGTAGTGAGGGAGGACCGTCCATGGCCGTCAGCTCCGTGGTCGCCTTCTGGGGCGTCGCCGTGTTGCTGATCATCGTCCCGGGGGCGGACTGGGCCTTCGTCCTCGGCTCGGGCCTGCGGGGCGACACCGGCCACACCCGCCACAGCGGCCACACCGCCGTTCCGGCTGTCGGCGGGCTCGTCATTGGCTACGCCGCTATCACGGCCGTCGTCGCGTCCGGGGTTGGAGCGCTGGTGGCCAGATCCCCGTCGTTGCTGTCCGGGCTCACCATCGTGGGCGGGGTCTACCTGATGTGGCACGGGGCGAGGACGCTCGCGCGGCCGACGACACCGGACATCTCGCCCGGGACCGGCCAGGGCGCCAGCACCGGGCACGGCGCCAGCGCGGGGCACGGCGCCAGCAGCGGGCACGGCACCGACGCGGGTACCGACGCCGACGGCCGCACGGGCACCCGCCGAGCCACGCTCGCCCGGGGCGTGGGAGTCAGCACCCTCAACCCGAAGGGGCTCCTGATCTTCCTCGCGCTGCTGCCCCAGTTCACCAGCCCGCGGTGGAGCTGGCCGCTGCCCGCCCAGCTCGGCCTGCTCGGCCTGGTGTTCACGCTCAGCTGCGCGGCCTTCTACCTTTGCCTCGGATCGTTCGCCAGCAGGATCCTGCAGGCCCGGCCCGCGGCCGCCGGAGCCGTCACCCGGTTCTCCGGTGCCGCGATGATCGTCATCGGCGCTCTGCTGCTCATCGAGCGGCTGGTCGCCCGGTGACCGCGCTCAGGCCGTGGCGGCCGTGAGGGTGACCCGGTTGACGGCGTCAGCGCAGCGGACGTAGACCCGCTCGCCGACCGGCTGCTCGGCGGCGCTGAGCAGCCCGAGCGTGTCATCGTCGCCGGCCCGGGCCAGGAACCGCCGCCCGTCGGCCTCGAGGCGCCCGACAACGATGCCGGTGCGGGCCCCGTCGCGTCGGTGTTTCACCGTGTACGTCTCGATCACCGCCCAGCCCTCGGCCTCCCGTGCCTCGGCGGGCGCCGTCCAGCCATCGATCTCGGACTGCAGGCTGCCGTCGTCGCCCGGTGTCCAGGCCGCCGGGGCGGTGGAGTAGACGCCGGCCGAGTACTTGCCCATGACGCCGCCGTTGGCGCCGACGAAGCCGTAACCGCCCGGGTGAGCCCGGGCCCGCTGCACGGTCTCGGCGATGGCGTGCATGGAGTAGTTGTTCCCGGCACCGCCGAAGAACGGCAGGCCGCCGGTGACGGTGAGCCCGCGCGGATCGGCGGGAGCCAGGCCGAGGCCGTCGCAGATGTTGAAGACGGGGGCGGGAAAACAGCTGTACAGGTCGATCGTGGCCAGATCGGCGGCGGTGATGCCGGCCATCTCGAGCGCGCGGCGGGCGGCCATCACCGCAGCCCGGCTGGCCGAGAGGTCGGCGCGCTCGAGCAGGTCGCGTTCTCGCAGGTCGGCGTGGCCGCGCAGGAACACCCACCGGTCGGCCGGGATGCCCAGCCGCCGCGCCGCGGCGACCGAGGCCAGCAGCACGGCCGCGCCCTGGTTGACCTTCTCGAACGCGACGATGTACCGGGTGTAGGGGTCGGCGATCGGCCGGTTCGACTCGCTCGGGGTGACCAGCTCGGCGGCGCTGCGCACGGTGGGCGCCGCCGCGTGCGGATTGGCCGCCGCGACGCGGGTGAACGGGGCGAACAACGCGCCCATGGCCGCGGCGTACTCCTCCCGCGTCTGCTTGAGCCGGGCCCGGCGGGCGTTCTCGATCAGCGCGTACTGGCCCGGCGGGCCGGTGAGGCCGTGCGCCGCCCAGTGCCGGGAGAACATGCCCTCGAGGCCATAGCCGCGGTCCTCCAGGCTGCCCTCGGCGTGCTCGGCGAAGTCCGGCCGGTCCTGCGCGTCGGGGCGGGCGTAGCGCTGCACCGTGGAGATGGCCTCGGCGCCGAACGCCAGCGCCACCTCGCTCAGCCCGGCGGCGATGGCGCCGGCGAGCTCGGTGACCAGGTGCTGCGGCGCCTGGCCGCCGGTCACCTCCAGGATCGCCCTGGCGGGCTCGGCGCCGATGCGGCCGGCCACCGACCGGGGGTAATTGTCCGACCGGCCCAGCAATGCCGGCGCCGCCGGGTGCGAGATCTCGAACTGGCGGACGCCCGCCACGACGCCGATCGCGGCGGCGACGGTGGCCGGGTCGGCGCCGCT
>JASHUI010000690.1:0-3915 GCA_030040095.1 Streptosporangiaceae bacterium
CGGAGCTCCGGCGGTCGCGGCGGCGCTTCGCCGGGGCCTGCCTGGACTGGACCCAGCGCCGTCCGCACCTCAACGGCGCGCTGGGCGCGGCGGTCACGGGCCGGCTGCTGCAGCAGGGCTGGATCGAGCGCGGCTCGTTCAGGCGCGCGATCCAGGTCACCAACGCCGGACGGGACGGCCTGGCGGCGACGTTCGGATGGTCGGCTTGGGACTAATCCGGGCGTAGTGGCAGGCTACGGCCATGCGAACTGTGGTCGTCAACGGCGACGCGCTCAGCGTGCGGGATGTGATCGAGGTCAGCCGCGGGGAAGCCCGCGCCGAACTGGGGCCGGGTGTCCCGGACCGGATGGAGGCCAGCCGTGCGGTCGTGGCCGCCGCCATCGCGGGCGATGCGCCGGTGTACGGGGTGAACACCGGGTTCGGCGCGCTGGCCGACACCCGGGTGGGGGAGCGGGACCTGAGGACCCTGCAAGGGGCGATCGTCATGTCGCACGCGGCCGCCACGGGGGAGCCGCTGGACGACGCCACCGTGCGGGCGGTGCTGCTGTTGCGGGCCAGGACGCTGGCCGCCGGTTACTCCGGCGTCCGGGTCGACCTGCCGCGGCGGCTGTTGCAACTGCTCGACCTCGGCCTGCTGCCGGTTATCCCGGGCAAAGGCTCTGTGGGCGCCTCGGGCGACCTGGCCCAGCTCGCGCACCTGGCCCAGCCGCTGATCGGCGAGGGGCGGCTGCGGGGGCCCGGGGACGGTCCGCAGGGCCGCCCGGCCGCGGAGGTCCTGGCCGAGCACGGGATCGAGCCGCTGCGGCTGGCGCCCAAGGAAGGCCTCTCGCTGGTCAACGGGACCGAGCCGATGCAGGCGCTGCTCGCGTTCTCGGTGCACGAGGCAGGGCTGCTGGTGCAGGCGGCCGACGTGGCGTGCGCGCTGTCCGTCGAGGCCTTGCTCGGCCACGACCGGCCCTACGACGAGCGGGTGCAGGCGCTCCGGCCGCACCCGGGCCAGCTGGTCAGCGCCGCCAACCTGCGCGCCCTGCTGCATGGCTCGCCGCTCATGGCCAGCCACCGGACCAGCAGGCACGCGGTCCAGGATGCCTACTGCCTGCGCTGCGCGCCGCAGGTGCACGGGGCCGTCCGCGACGTGCTCTCCTTCGCCAGCAAGATAGTCGAGACCGAGCTCGGCTCGGTGGTCGACAACCCGGTGATCGCCGACGACGGCGAGGTGATGATCACCGGGAACTTCCACGGCGAGCCGCTGGCCTTCGCCGCCGACATGCTGGCCATAGCCCTGGCCGAGCTGGCCAGCATCAGCGAGCGGCGGCTCGACCGGATGCTGGACCCGGCGTTCTCCCGCGGCCTGCCCCCGTTCCTGGCCCCCGACGCCGGCACGAACTCCGGCTACATGCTGGCCCAGTACACCGCGGCATCGCTGGTCAGCGAGAACAAGGTGCTCGCCCACCCGGCCAGCGTGGACACCATCCCCACCTCGGGCAAGCAGGAAGACCACGTGTCCATGGGCTGGACCGCGGTGCGCAAGCTGCGCGAGGTGGCGGTCAACGTCCGTGTCTGCCTGGCGGTGGAGGTCCTGTGCGCGGCCCAGGGCATCGACCTGCGGGCCGAGATCGCGCCGCCGAGCGCCGCGTCAGCCGCCGCGCTCGCGGCGGTACGGGCGCACGTGGCCCGGATGGACGTCGACCGCGAGGTGGCCGGGCAGATCGCCGCGGTGAACGATCTGCTTCCAGAAATCTGCGCGGCGGCGGCAGCTGAGTGCGGCGGGCTGCGCTAGCGTCATCTCGTGGCCGTTTGGATAAACGGGGATCTGGTCCCCGACGACGAGGCAAGGATCTCCGTCTTCGATCACGGTCTGGTGACCGGCGACGGAGTCTTCGAGACGATCAAGGTCGCGAACGGCGTCCCGTTCGCGCTGAGCAGGCACCTGGCCCGGCTGGGCCGGTCGGCGGCCGGTCTCGGCCTGGCCGCGCCCGACCTGGACGCGATCCGGGCCGGCGTGCTGGCCGTGATCGACGCGTCCGGGCAGGCGGCCCTGGCGCGGATGCGGATCACGGTGACCGGCGGCATCGCGCCGCTCGGGTCCGAGCGTGGCGGCGCCCCGCTGACCGCGATCGTGGCCATCGGCGAGATGAAGCCGCCCGCGCCCTGGGTCGACGTGACGACCGTGCGCTGGGCCCGCAACGAGCACGGGGCACTGTCCGGGCTGAAGACGACGTCGTACGGGGAGAACGTGCGGGCGCTCGCCTACGCCGGAGAGCACGGCGGCAGCGAGGCGATCTTCCCGAACACCGCGGGAAACCTGTGCGAGGGCACCGGAACGAACGTGTTCGTCGTGTCGGCCGGCCGGCTCCTCACCCCGCCGCTGGCTTCCGGCTGCCTGGCCGGGGTCACCCGTGGGCTCGTCATCGAGTGGTCCGGTGCGGTCGAGCAGGACCTGCCGCTGTCGGCGCTGGCCGAGGCGGACGAGGCGTTCCTGAGCGGGACGACCCGGGACGTGCAGCCCATACGCAACGTGGACGGCCGGGCCCTGCCCGCCGCGCCGGGGCCGATCACCCGAAAGGCGGCCGAAGTGTTCGCCATGCGGGCCGGCGAGTCGCCCGACCCGTAGCCCGAGCTCGTCCGATCCGATCCGTAAAGGTCCGAACCTCCGGACTGCGGTCGGCTGCGGCCGGGATTCGTCGAATGATGCGCCTGCGCCGCAATGGTCCGCTTGGCGTTTGGTGGGCGATTAAGCGCGCCAGAGCAGATCGTCGAGTTCGCCGTCGATGTTGATGAAGTCGCTCTCACATCCGGCGGCAATAAGCCCGAACGTCCTGTTCAGGAAGTCCGCGATCGAGATCATTGGCGCCTCGAAGTGAGCCTGGCCGAATGGGGACGAAAGCGCGATGTTGAGGACGCCGACGCCGTGGTCCTCACCAGGCCATACGTGGACGTCGCCCTCGCCCGCCGGGCCGGCCAGGCCTGCTGACAGCAGGTCTCTGGAGAAGATCCACTCGACCGGATCGTCCGTGCCGACGTGGAAGGCCATGCGGATGGCATAGGGGTCGGCGGCGCTGTAGCAGAGGCTGGCAACCAGCGGAACAGCCCCGTGCTCGGGAACCACAAGGCTGAGCCCGAGCTCAGCGGAGACGGTAGCGCCGGTGTTCATATCGCGTCATGCCTTTGCCTTGTCGTGTCCCGGATTGCCGGGCTTCATAAAAACTGCGCGGCCCCTTCACTTATGACGTTGCAGTACCGCGGAATTGTCAATCCCTCGACTAAGATTCCGCGATTCGGGCCGCTCGTAACCTCGGTCACTGAACAACAAATCAACCATGATCTGGTCAAACACTTCGGGAAATAAAACACCGTTCTGAACTCTCCGTCATCCCATGACCTGGTAGAACGCGGTGTGACCTTCGTCTCACCGGGATCGAAAGTCTATCCCGATCTGGGCCTCGTAGCGGGCATCTTGCGCCCGGATGAGGTTCCCGCCAGCGTTCGGCAGGGTTAGATCTCAGTTATCGGAACAGCGGTGGATGTGTGGTAGCGTCAGCTGGTACAGGAATATCCGATATATGACTATTTCCTGGCCAGGGTCTTGGTCGTCATCGGATACTCCCTACCGGAATGCGCGCTAGCGCCGCGCTAGCGGGTTCAGTTGAACGGTTTTGCACGCCCGGCGGCTCCGGTAGCGGCGGTCTCCCGCCTGCCCGGCGGCTCACGTGCCGGCGGCGCCGCGCCCGCCCGGCGGCCCCCGCTCCGTTCCCGTCCGACCGGCCCTCACCGCACCGCCGCCTCTCGAAATAATCCGCCGGGCGGCCGTGCCGCGGTGGATGTACCGACAGTCGGCTCCAGCCCGCCCAAATGGTTCATCCATCGGGACGGGGCGGGCGTTACGGTCGGTCGGCGGCAGGCGTGCGCCGGCGG
>JASHUI010000691.1:0-3771 GCA_030040095.1 Streptosporangiaceae bacterium
CCGATGACAGTGTCATACCCGTCCGGCAGCCCGGTGATGAACTCGTCGGCCTCCGCCGCCCGGGCCGCCGCGACGATCTGCTCCTGCGTCGCGTCCGGCCGGCCGTAGGCGATGTTGGCCCGCACGCTGTCGGAGAACAGGAAGCTCTCCTCCATCACCAGCCCGATGGAGGCCCGCAGCGAGTCGAGGGTGAGGTCGCGGACGTCGAGGCCGCCGATCCGGACCGCGCCGCCCTGCACGTCGTAGAACCGGGGAAGCAGCAGCGAGATCGTGGACTTGCCCGATCCCGACGTGCCGACCACCGCCAGCGTCTCGCCCGGCCGCGCGCGCAGCGACAGCCCGCGCAGGACCGGCTCGGACGGCAGGTAGCCAAAGGTGACATCGTCGAGCTCGACGTCGGGGATGCCCGGCGGCAGCGCCACCGCGTCCGGCTTCTCGGTCAGCAGCGGCCGCGAGTCGATCACCTCGTAGACCCGGATCACGCTGGCCCTGGCCTCCTGGCCGGTGGTGATGAACGAGGCGAGCGCGCGGACCGGGCCGACCATCTGGGCCACGTAGGCGGAGAACGCGAAGAAGGTCCCGATCGAGATCTCGTGCTTGATGGCCAGCCAGCCGCCCAGAGCCAGCACGCCCACCTGGCCCAGCGCCGGCACGGCCTGCAGCGCCGGGTTGTAGCGGGCCATCAGCCGGACCGCTCGTACCCGGGAGGCGTAGAGGAGGCCGCTGGCCTCCTCTACCCGCTCGATCTCCTGCTCCTCCTGGCCGAAGCCCTTGACCACGCGGACCCCGGTGACCGCGCCCTCCACCACGCCGGCCACGTTGCCGGCCTGCTGCTGGGCATCCCAGGTCGCCGGGAACAACTTGCGCCGGGAGGCCGCCGCGATCACCCACAGGGCCGGCCCGACCGCCAGCGCGACCACGGTCAGCAACGGGGAGAGGAACGCCATGATCACGATCGACAGGACGAACAGCACCGCGCTGCCCAGCAGCATCGGCACGACGCCGAGCAGGGTCTGGACCATGTTGAGGTCGGAGATCGAGCGGCTGACGATCTGGCCGGTGTGCAGCTGATCCTGGCGCGCCCCGTCCAGCCTGGTCAGCGAGCCGAAGAGCTCGGTGCGCAGGTCGTGCTGCACGTCCAGCGACACCCGGCCGCCCTGGTAGCGCCGGACGTAGACGGCGCCGAAGTTGATCAGCGCGGCCACGATGAGCAGGCTCGCTCCGATCCAGATCGGCTGGCGGTGGGCGAAGATCGCGTTGTCGACGATGTCGCGCTGGATCAGCGGGATGGCCGCGGTGACCATGGTGGCCAGCAGCGAGGCGCCGAGCGCCAGCACGACGGCGCGCGGGTACCGCCAGCAGTACCTGGCCAGCCGTCGCAGCCATCCTCGACCGTAACCGGTGCCCGCGCCCTCGCGGGCCGCACCGCCGCGTGCAGGCACGCTCATGCCGGTCCTGGGCCGGCGGCGGACGCGGTCACCCGGGCCCGCCGGGCCTCGTCCATGCCCTGGCTGAGGACGTCCAGGGCGTGCAGGACCTGGTCCGGCTGGCGGGTGTGGGCGAGCAACTGGCCCAGCCACCGGGTGTAGGCGGCGTCGGCGCGGTCCAGCGCCTCGTGGCCCGACGCGGTCAGGCAGAGCCGGACCACGCGCCGGTCACCGGGCTCGGTCTCGCGCCGCGCGTAGCCCGCGGCGACCAGCCCGTCCGCGATCGCGGTCAGCGTCGGCTTGGCCACCGCCAGCCGGTCGGCCAGTTTCGCGGACCGCTCGCCGCCGGCTCCGGCCAGCTTGAGGATCCGGTACTGCTGCGGGGTCAGGTCGGTACCGACCCGTTCCAGCGAGCGGAACAGCCGCAGCAGGATCATCACCGTCTGCGCCGCGCGCTGCTCGTCCGGATCGCTCTGGCTCTCGGTCAAGTCCGCCCGTCCTCCCTGCGTCCTGGCGGCAAGGTACGCCAGTCGTACTGTTCGGTAGTCTAACAAATCTGGCCCGGCCATGATTCCGGGCGACGGGGGAGGAACCGGGCGGGGCGGAGGCGCTCTCGGCCGGCTCGTCGGCGCGGTGAGGCGGGGGCGGACCGCACGGCGCCCGGGTCGGCAAGAGATCAGCGGCCCGGGCGCCATCCGACCAGGCTGTTACCGATCAGGGCCGCGCGAGGTGCGACGACGTTCCGAAGACCGCACCGCGATGTTCCTGCGGGCCCGAGCCGATACGGCGAACGGCAAGGCCGGATCAGCAGCTGTCACTTCCGGACCATCCGTCGATTTCCACGTAGACGAGCAACGTCAGGTTTGGGTAATCGCGGCCGAACCCTTCTGAGAAAGCTGCGGCGGAGTATGTGCCGGAAGGTTCATAATAGGTTTCGAAATAGCCATAGTTGTTGCCGGCGCAGAATGTATAGATTTCGGGAGGCACGCTCCACTCTATTAGCCCGGTGTAGCCGAGGCAGAACGTGCCGCTATCGGCGTATACATGGACCCAGGTAGCCCGGGAGCTCGTGCAGGACTCTTCCTCGATGTCCGGTGATGCGGTGACGCGCTGGCTGGGCGGGGGCGCTAGGCCGATTCGCGCGGTGCTGGCAGGCGCCCCCTTCGCGAGGGCGGCTGATCCTGCGACCTGAGACGATGCCGACGCTGGTAACGCGTTCGCAAGCGTGGTGGCGAGGACGAGGCCTAGCGCCAGGACGCCCGCGGCAGCAAACCGTGAAGTAAGTCTGATCATTGACCTTCCTCCTTGTTGGACGCGCTGCCGGGAATTACGAGAAGCACCATTCGGTCAGTGATGCCGGACGTACTATAGTACGAAAATGCTTCTTATGCTAGTACTTCAGCAGTAAGTTCCGTACATCCCTTTCCTGGCGATCTCCTCTCGGACCGGCATACCCTCCGGCCTGGCCGGGAGGGCGGGACCGAGAGGCGGGAACTGCCCGAGGATGCTGGTGGCCGCAGCAGCGAGGCGATAAACCGCGAGGCGCCCGGGCCGGTGCGCTATGCCACCGGCCCGGGCCACCGGCCGATCGGGCTGCTACCGACCGGCGCCGTCCGAGATGGGACTACTGCTTTGGCGCTGATACGGCGAACGGCAAGGCCGTATCAGCATGAGTCACTCCCAGACCACCCATCGATTTCGAGGTAGACGAGCAGAACTTCGCCTGTGATATTAGCGGCGAAACCTTGATAGAACGGTCCGTACGAGTACTCGCCATTCTCTTCGTTGTACCACTCGACATATCCGTAATTGTTGCCGGTACAAAAGGCGTAAACCTGAGGAGGTACACTCCAATAGATAGAGCCTGTGAAGCCGACGCAGAAGATTTCCGACGGCAAATCGGCGTATACGTGGACCCAGGTCGCCCTGCCGCTCGTGCAGGACTCTATCTCGATGTCTGGTGATGCGGTGACGCGCTGGCTGGGCGGCGGCGTGAGGCCTATTCTCCCGCTGTTGGCTGGCGCTGCCGTGATGGAAGCGGAGGGTATGGCGGTTCGGGTGGCCGCGGCTGATGCTGGTAACGCGCTCGTGAGCGAGGTGGCGAGGATAACGCCTAACGCCAGGGTGCCTGCGGCAGCAAACCGTAAAGTAGGTCGGGTCACTGACATTCCTCCTTGTTAAACGCTGCCGGGAATTGGAAGAGGCTCCTTTCTGGTGAACGTTTCAGGCGAATGACATTATAATCGATAAATACCCCTTGTTCCAGTACCTCCCACCTGCCCGGCGCGCGGCTGGGGCGAACCGCGAGGCGCCCGGGCCGGCGCGTCCGGTCACCGGCGCGGGC
>JASHUI010000692.1:0-2811 GCA_030040095.1 Streptosporangiaceae bacterium
AACCCGGCCAGCCTGGAGGCGATCGTCGACGAGCCGTACATCCTGCTGTGCAGCGAGAAGATCACCAAGGTCCAGCAGCTGATGCCGCTGCTCGACAAGATCATGCGGGCGCCGCGCCCGCTGGTCATCGTCGCCGAGACGGTCGAGGGCACGGCGCTGAGCATGCTGGTGCACAACCACGTCAGCGGGGTGTTCCAATGCGTGGCGGTGAAGGCACCCGGCTTCGGCGACCGCCGGCTGCACAAGCTGGAGGACATCGCCGCGATCACCGGGGGCTCGGTGTACAGCAGGCACTCGGGGTTCACCCTGGAGACCATGGTCGTGGACCAGCTCGGCCGGGCCTCGCAGGTCCGGGTCACCGCCGACCGGACCGCGATCATCGGCGGCAGCGGCTCCCGCGAGGACGTCGACTTCCGGGTCGCGCAGCTGCGCGCCGAGCTGGCCCGGGCCACGTTCGGGGTGGACGAGGACGTGCTCACCGAGCGGATCGGGGCGCTGTCCGGCAAGGTCGCCGTGATCAGGGTCGGGGCCCCGACCAACGCCGAGCTGAAGGAGCTGCAGCACCGGGTCGAGGACGCGCTCTCGGCGACCCGGGCCGCGATGGCCGAGGGCATCGTGGCGGGCGGCGGGGCGGCGCTGCTGCACGCCGAGGCCAGCCTGGACGACCTGCAGGTCAAGGACGACTACGCGATCGGCGTGGACATCGTGCGCCGGGCGCTGAGCCAGCCGGCCAGCCTGATCGCCGCCAACGCCGGCTACTCCGGCCAGGAGGTGCTGGCCCAGACCGGCCGGCTCGGGCGCGACGAGGGCTTCGACGCCCTGCAGGGGCGGTACGGCAACATGCTCGACATGGGCATCATCGATCCGCTGCGGGTCACCCGGTCGGCGCTGCAGAACGGCGCCTCGGTGGCCGGGCTGCTGCTGACCACGAACACCCTGGTCGCGGAGGAACAGACGCCCTGGGGCGGCAGCCCCGCGCTGATGACCGAGTACGGTTCCCTCGATGAGGGGCTGCATCAGCCCTCGCCCGACGCCAGCACGCCACAGTCGCTCGGTCTTGGTCCGTCGGTCGGCTAAGGCCGATGGCGGCGACCGCGGAGCAAGCCCCGCTCACCGGGCTTGACCAGCAGCCCCCGCCGATCGCGCCGCCGAGCGGCCTGCGGCTGCTGCGCTCGCGCGGCCGCGCCCGCGGCATCGTCGCCCTGCTCGGCCCGGCCTTCGTGGCCGCGGTCGCCTACGTCGACCCGGGCAACTTCGCCACCAACTTCGTCGCCGGGGCCAGGTTCGGCTATGCCCTGGCCTGGGCCGTCCTGGTGGCCAACCTCATGGCCATGCTGGTGCAGTACCTGTCGGCCAAGATCGGCGTGGCCACCGGGCGCGACCTGCCCGAGCTGTGCCGCGAGCACTTCGGCCGGGCCGCCTCGCGCGGGCTGTGGGCCCAGGCCGAGCTCATCGCCATGGCCACCGACCTCGCCGAGTTCGTCGGGGCCGCGATCGGCCTCAACCTGCTGTTCGCGGTCCCGTTGTTCCCGGCGGGCCTGATCACCGCGGTCGTCGCGTTCGGGATACTGGCCCTGCAGCAGCGCGGTTACCGCCGGTTCGAGCTGGCCATCGCCGGCCTGCTCGGCGTGGTCTTCCTCGGCTTCGCCTACGACCTGGCCGGCGTCGGGGCCAGCGGGAGCGGTATCGCCGCCGGGCTGGTGCCCGGCCTGGCCAGCGACCAGCTGCTGCTGATCTCCGGGATCATCGGGGCCACGGTCATGCCGCACGTGATCTACCTGCACTCCGCGCTGACCAAGTCCCGGGTGAGCTGCCGGGACGACGCCGAGCGGCACGAGCTGCTGAGGTTCCAGCGGCTGGATGTGACCGTCGCGCTCGGCGCGGCCGGCCTGATCAACCTCGCGATGCTGTTCGTGGCCGCCTCGGTGTTCCACCACACCGGCGGCTCGTCGGCCGACTCGATCGAGGCCGCGCACGCCGGGCTGGGCCGGCTGGTCGGCGGGGGCGCCGCGCTGTCGTTCGCGGTCGCGCTGCTCGCCTCGGGGCTGTCGTCGTCGAGCGTCGGCACCTACGCGGGCCAGGTGGTGATGCAGGGTTTCGTCCGGCGCCGGATCCCGCTGTTCGCGCGCCGCGGCCTGACCATGCTGCCCGCGCTGCTGGTGCTGGCGCTCGGCCTGCCCGCCGTCTCGTGCCTGGTGATCTCCCAGGTGGTGCTGTCGTTCGGGATACCGTTCGCCCTGGTGCCGCTGGTGCTGCTGACCCGCCGCGGGGACGTCATGGGCTCGCTGGTCAACCGCCGGGTCACCACGGTCGCGGCGAGCGGCATCGCCTCGGTGATCATCATCCTCAACGTCTTCCTGCTGGTCTCCACGTTCGCCGGCTGACGCCGGCTCCATGATCGTTCTGACTGCTTGTGGGATGACCCAGATTGAGCGCCCGCGGTTTGGGCCTCGGCCCATGGTCCGCCCGCCGGACCGCGCGTAACGTGCGGGGTTGCCATGAGCGAGACAAGCTGCTGCCCGTACTGCGGCTTGCCGCTGCGCGACGCGGCGTCGTCCCCGGCCGGCCCGGACGCCGGACCCAGCGGCCTCGAGCCGCTGTACCGCGAGGTCCGCAAGATCCGGGAGATCGCCGAGGGACGTGCCGCGGACGACGACGCGCGCCGCATCGCCGACCTCACCCGCCAGGTGGCCGAACTGCGGGCCACGGTGGCGCGCCTGCGCGGCCCGGGCGTGATCCCGGTCAGGCCCCGCTAGCCGGCGGGCGACCCCGGGATGTTACGCCCCGGCCCGGGCTCACCTGGGCCCGGCC
>JASHUI010000693.1:0-13280 GCA_030040095.1 Streptosporangiaceae bacterium
GCGCTGCGCCGCCTGCCGAACGTGGACCGCGTCTCCATTCTGGCCGAACCGGGCGCGCGCGTGGACTGGCAGCTCGGCACTATCAGCAACGTCGCGGCCGTGACCGGCACCACCCGCACCCACGAGGAACTGGCCGAGACCGTGTCCGCGGTAGAGGGCACCGATTGGATCGACTATGACCGCTGACTCCCTTTCCCTGGCGATCTTCGCTCTCGACGCCGCCGCCGCCAGGCTGCGGCGGCTAGTCCGTAGTTCCCCCAGCGATCCGTGCGTTGGACCGTTTACCTGGGCTTTCGTGATGTACGGGCCGGGGTGCTGACTACGCCGGTGCTGGCTACGTGATCCCGAGGCGGTGGCTGACGCCGAGCAAATCGAAGGCTTGTCGCTGGAGGGCGGTAGGTGTGGTGACGAGCCGGAAGCTGGGCAGTGCGGGGTCGGCGGGGGTGATGGTGTTCAGGCAGATGGTGCCGAGGTCGGCGAGCAGGGTGGCGAAGCTGTGCACCGGGAGGTCGCCGGGGGTTTGCCTGGTGGCGGCCTTAGCCAGCGCGCGGGGGGAGCGGGCGGCGGGGGCGACCGGGCTGGGCCGGGCGGCGGAGGCGGTTTGCTTGTCATCATCAGTGAACAGCACAGGCGCGAGGCGGCGCTGCATGTGCCAGCTGATGTAGTACGACAGCATCCGCAAGAACACGTGCGCCCGGACCCGGTCCTCGGTGCGGTGGCGGATGGGCCGGATGCCCAGGTCGGTGCTGAAGGCGCGGAAGGCCCGCTCGACCTGGGCCAGGGCCTTGCAGGAGGAGACGACCTCCGGGCTGTCGAGATCGGCGGGCCCGACGCTGGTGCGCAGGACGTAGATGCCGTCGAGCTTTGCCTCGGCAGCGATGGAGTCCTGGTCGCGGGCGTACCGGATGCTGTCGCTGGTGATCTCGACGGTGAAGTGCCTGGCGACCTTGCGCCGGCTGAGGACCCGGTCGGCGCGTACGGCGATCTTGTCCTTGCCGCGAAGCGGCGCGCGGGCCCGCGCGCAGGCCGCTGCTATTTTCTCCAGGTCAGCCTCGGTGGCCGCGAGGAGGCTTTCCCGTTTGCGGGCGCGTCCGGTTTCCAGGAACGGGTTCATGCAGGCGACCAGCCGCTCGCCGGGGAAGTCCGGGGAGGTGATCTCGGCCAGGTCCTGGGTGTCGAACAAGGTCAGCTGCAGGTCTCCGCCACGGACCAGCTTCTTGACCTGCGGGGCGCGCAGCGCGGTGATCCAGTCCAGGCTCGCGGGGGCGACGTCCTCGCGCAGCCGGGCGGCGGTCAGCATGCCCCGGTCCCCGACGAGCACCACTTTCGTGAGCCCGAACCGGTCCTTGACCTTAGTCACCTGGGCGGCCACGGTCGCCGGGTCGCCGGTGTTGCCCTTGAAGACCTCGATGGCGACCGGGATGCCCTCAGCGGAGGTCAGCAGCCCGTAGACGATCTGCAGCCGGCCCCGGACCCCGTCTTTGGGGTGGCCGATGGCGCCCAGCGGGCAGGCCCGGCCCTCGAACGCGGCAGACGAGACGTCATACAGCACCAGGGTGGCGCCGGCCAGGTGCCGGGCAGCCAGCGTGTCCTGGATCTTGTCCTGCCGCGCGTGCAGGTAGTCCATCGCCTGATACAGGTCATCCTCGTCACAGCCGCCGGCGCCGAGGACCTCGCCCAGCGAGCTGGCGGCCGTCTGGCCGCGCAGCCCGCGGGCGATGGCCGGCTTGGAGTCCGGCGCGATCACCTGCGCGACCGCCATCGCGGTCACCAGGTCCCGCTGCCGGGACGGCTCGGGGTCGATCAGCTCCTCCAGGCCCAGCGCCCGGGCCGTGCCGAGCACGGCGGCGACGTGGCCGTGCGGCAGGCTGCGGGCGATCTCGAGCGCCCCGTCCAGGTCCGCGGCCGGCGGCTGGCCCTTCAGGACCCGGGTCAGGGCGTCGACCTTGGCCTCGGGCCAGGCCGACAGGTTGGCCAGGGTGCGGTTCTTGACCTTGCCGTCTTGGCGGTAGCTTTCCCGCAGCAGGGTGGCGGGCGGTGACCCCCGGTTCGGCACCTTGACCACGTACATGACCACGATTATACCGGCCATATCCGTATCTAAGCAGTAAGACATGCCGATAACGTCACGGTAAATGTGATCTACATGACTACCATGTGTTATGCGCGGGACCGCTGTTCACCAGGTCAGGGCACAACTGACTGGTTGATCAGAAGCTGATCAGGGGGAACTACGGGCTAATATTCCACGACGACCCGGCTCTTTGGACTCAGTCACCGAACAGCTTGCTGTCGATGGGAAGCGAGGTTGGACATGCCCGCCACGTACGGCTACATGGAGCAGGCGCCCGGACCGGGCAAAGAGAGGCCGTGGCGGTCGCTTAGCGTGCGTGACGCCCTGAGCCAGCGCCTGCGGCGGAGCAAGGAGGATCAATGGCAGGGCCTGTCGCGGCGGCCGCCCTCTGCGGATGCCGTCCAGGTGTCCTGCTTCGCTGGCGCCAGTCCCCGCCGATGACCGGGCCACGCGGCGGGCTGCTGCGGCAGCGCGACTTCCGCCTGTTCTGGACCGGCGAGAGCATCAGCGAGGTCGGCAACTCCGTCGCGCTGGTCGCTTTACCGCTGGTCGCCCTCGACACCCTGCATACCAGCACGTTCATCGTCGCGCTGCTGACCGCGACGATCTGGCTGCCCTGGGTCGTCATCGGCATTCCCGCCGGAGCGTGGGTCGACCGGCTGTCCCCTCGGCTTGTCATGCTGACCTGCGATGTGGTCTCCATGGCGGCGTACGCGAGCGTCCCCGTTGCCGCCTGGCTCGGGGTGCTGACCGTGGCGCAGCTCATCGCGGTCACCCTGATCGCCGGCTCGGCGACAGTGTTCTTCAATAGCGCCTACCAGGTGCTGATCCCCGGCGTTGTCGACGAGCCGGACCTCGCCGAAGCGAATGCCAAGCTGCTGGGCAGCCGCGAGGTCGCCCAGATAGGCGGGCCAGGACTCGGCGGGCTGCTCGCCCAGGCAGCGGGTCCCGTGACCGGGCTGCTGGCCGACGCGGCGAGCTTCGCCGTCTCGTTCTGCTGCCTGACCGCCATGCATCCACCGAGGGACCGCAGGTCGCGAGGCCCCGCCCGCGGGGGCGTACTCGCCGGCCTTCGCTTCGCCTGGCGGGATCCCTACCTGCGCGCGATGACGGCGTTCTCATCACTCGCCAACCTGGCCCTCACCGGTATCAACGCCCTCATCATCGTCTTCCTGGTCCGTTCCATCGGGCTGTCCTCGGCGGCGGCCGGAGTCGTCATGGCCGGCCTCGGCGTCGGCGGCGTCCTGGGCGCACTCGCCGCCCGGCCGCTGAGCCGACGATTCGGCACGGCGCGGGCACTGCTCATCGCCGTTCCCGCCGGCCTGTGCCTCACGCTGCTGCTCCCGCTCGCGGACAAGGGACCGAGGCTCGCGTTCGCAGGCGCAGCGTTGATGGGCGCTGGCTGCGTCGTCGTCATCGCGAACGTGATCGTCGACAGCTTCATGCAGACCTACGTCCCGCCAGACATTTTCGGCCGGGTCATCTCAGCGACCCTGGCCGTCGGATTCGCGATGATGCCCGTCGGCGCGCTGCTTGCCGGAGGTCTCGCCACCGCATTGGGAGTCAGGGCCGCACTGTGGATGCTCACTGGCCTGATCGCCGCGTCCGGCCTCATGTTCCTGCTGACTCCCATGCGCCTTCTGCGTGACCTGCCGCGGCCCCCGGCCGACGACGGCGCCACGGCCAGGTCTCTAGAAGAGACTCAGCCCTATACGAGCTTCCCCGATGGACTGACGGCCCGTTCGCCTCCGCTCCCCCCGGAATATCGCTAAGCCTCCGGGCAGCTCGATGAACGCCACGGAAAGGATCTGTTCATGCCGAATCCGTTCGAGCACGAGAACGGCAGACTTGCCGCGCCGGCCGATGTGGCCTCGCCTCTCGTTCCTGACCTGGTGGACCCGAAGAGCTACATCGGCAGGGATATGCACGCCGTCTGGCGCCTGCTGAGGACCGACGACCCCGTACACTGGCACCCGCCGGCAACGGACGAAGGTCCCGGGTTCTGGGTGGTCACCCGGCACGACGACATCTCATGGGTACTGCGCGACAGCGAGCACTTTACCTCCGAGAAGGGCAACGTGCTCGCCACCATGATGCAGGGCGGCGACACGGGGGCAGGACAGATGCTCGCGGTCACTGACGGGCCGCGTCACACGGAACTGCGCAAGCTGCTCTTGCAGGCGTTCGCACCGCGCGCACTCGAGGATGTCGTGTGCCGCGTCCGCGAGACGACCCGACGCCTGCTGACGGAGGCCGTGGAGCGGGGGCAATGCGATTTCGCCCACGATGTCGCCTCCGCCATCCCCCTGGACACGATCTGCGATCTCCTTGATGTCCCGTCAGGCGACCGGCAAAAGGTCCTGAGCCTTACCAAATCCGCGCTGGCATCGGACTACGAGTCACCGGAGGCGGGCGAGGACTGGATGGCCCGCAGCGAGATACTGATGTACTTCAGCGACCTGCTCCAGACCCGTCGCCGGTCCCCCGGCAGCGACCCCATCAGCCTGATAGCGACTGCCGAGGTGGGCGGCCAGCCGCTGGACGACGATGAGATCATCCTCAATTGCTACAGCCTGATCATGGGCGGCGACGAGACCAGCAGACTGGCCATGATCGGGGCGGTGCGTGCGTTCATCGACTACCCCGACCAGTGGGCCGCGCTCAAGTCCGGACGCGTGGCCATCGAGAGCGCGGGTGAAGAGGTCCTGCGCTGGACCACGCCCACGATGCATTTCGGCCGGGCCGCGACCGCGGACGTGCAGCTGCGCGATAGGCAGATCCGTGCGGGCGACCTGGTCACCCTGTGGATCGCGTCAGCTAACCGCGACGAGGAGGTGTTCCCCGAGGCGGATCGCTTCGACCTGGCCCGGTCGCCGAACAAGCACCTGGCACTCGGTTACGGTCCGCACTTCTGCCTGGGGGCGTATCTCGGCCGCGTCGAGATAAACGCCATGCTCGATGGCCTGCGGACGCTTGTCGGGCACATCGAGGAGGCCGGACCCGGCCGACGGATCTACTCGAACTTCCTAACTGGCATGAGCAGCCTCCCGGTCACGCTGGCCCCAGCCTAGCCTCAATGTCGGGGAGTTAAGGTCCGGGCGCTGGCGTCAAGGATCGCCGCTGGCGTGTTGCCGGCGGTGGGTGTTCCCTGGGGACCATGCTGGTGATCTTGGAGATCCGCGGGGATGTGCGGGGCTTGCCGGGCGGGTGCTTGTTCCAGCGGCTCAGCGGGGATTTGACCCGGCGGGCGCAGACCCGGGGTCGCCGCGGGCCGTGCAGGGTGGCCAGGACGGTGCGGCCGATGTCGCCGGCCAGGCCGGTGGTGGTGACCACGTTCCGGGCACTGGTGACCAGGGCCTGGGCGGTCTGGACGGCGACCTGGTAGCTAGCCCGGTCCGGGTCGGTGCCCGGGAGGGTCCCGGCGGCGTCGGTGATAGCGATCCGCAGCGCCTGGTACAGCGCCAGCAGCGCCCATGTCTCGTGGGCCCGGTAGCGGCGTTCCTGCGGGATTTGCAGGCGTCTGGCCGGCCGGAGACCACGCTGCGCGCGTACGCGAGCATGTCCGCGCCAGACAGCAGCGGGGCGCGACGGGCCAGCTCCGCCAGCACCTCTCGGAGGACCCGCGCCAACCGCAGCACGTTCCCCCAGGTAAACGACCGCAGGAACGACCCCAGCGTGGACGGCGCCCGGATCCCGCCGAACAGGTCCGGCAGCGCCCCGTGGCGCAGCAGGCCCATGTCCTCGATGCGTGTCTGCCCCGGCGATCATCCCGGCCACCAGGCACCCGATCTTCACCCGGGCGTGCACACCGCACGGACGGCTGATCCGGACATACTCCCCGGCCAGGTCACCCAGGCCCGCCTGCGACACGAGACGCGGGTCGTCAAACGTCGCATGGATCTTCGCCAGCTCATGCAACAATCGCACTTGCGAGGTGTTCTCTCCAGCCCGGCGACGGAAGCGTAAGGAACTCCCATCGTCCCCGCTCAGAGGACACCTTTCGCGTCGACGCGCCCAAACCGGCACCTATTTAGACGGTGGATTCGGGCTCAGCCGGTCAGGCTTGAGTGATAAAAGGCAGGTACTCGAACTTCCTTACTGGCATGAGCAGCCTCCCGGTCACGCTGACCTCAGCCTAACTTAGCCTCGATCTCTCGGCCACATTCAGCCCTTGATATATGAAAAGGTGCCCCTTCAGCCCGCTGGATCTACATTCGCACGCAGATCCCGCGGGCTGAAGGGGCACCTTTCGAGTATCAGGGCAGTTCCTGCCTATTCCTCGGCCGCAACGACGGCCTGGCTGACATCTCACTTCCCATTCCCTGTAAGATGCCGGCCGCCGTGGGTGCTCGGAACAAGGTCCGGAGCGACAACTCGGCACCGAGATCCTGGCGGACCCGATTCACGAGACGCACCGCCAGCAGCGAATTGCCGCCCAGGGCGAAGAAGTCATCGTCGGGGCCGACCGAATCCAGATGGAGGATGTTGGCGAGCGTCCGGCACAAGATCTCCTCCTGAGTGGTGGCGGGAGCTCTCCGCTGTCCGGTGTCCGCCGTCGCGTGGTCGGGGGCGGGCAGTGCGGCCTTGTCCACCTTCCCGTTCACCGTCAGCGGCAGTGAATCCAGCACCACCACAGCCGACGGCATCATGTGTTCGGGCAGCCGTGCCGCGGCGTGCTCGCGGACCGAGTCGGCCAGCGTGCCGCCGACGTACTGGCCCGTGCTGTCAGCAGGAACCAGGTAAGCGGCCAGTCGCCGGTCCCCATTTGCGTCCTCCAGCACGGAGACCGTGGCCTGGGCCACACCGGGGCAGGCAGCCATCACCGCCTCGATCTCGCCGGGCTCGATCCGGAACCCGCGGATCTTGACCTGGTCATCGGCCCGTCCGCAGAGCACCAACTGTCCGTCCGGCCGCCACCGGGCCAGGTCCCCAGTCCGGTACATCCGTTCCCCCGCCACCCCGAACGGGCACGCGGTGAATCGCTCCGCGGTCAATGCCGCGCGGCCCGGGTAGCCGCGGGCCAGCCCGGTCCCAGCCACGTACAGCTCCCCGACGACCCCCGCGGGCGCCGGATGCAGCCACCGGTCCAGCACGTAGACCCGTGTATTGGTGATCGGCGTCCCGACTGGCGGAGCGCCGCTTCCCGACAGCGGCCCGGTCATCGTGGCGCATACCGTGGTCTCGGTCGGCCCGTAGGCGTTGATGAACTGTCGGCCTGCCGCCCACCGGCCCGCCAGCCCTTCCCCCAATGCCTCGCCAGCGGCCACCAGCGTTCGCACTACCGCCAGCGCCCCCGGCTGGAGCCCGGCGAGCACCGCAGGCGGTACCGTCAGGTGCGTGATCTGATGCCGATCCACCGTATCGGCCAACTCCTGGCCGACCAGCGGCCGACCTGGGGGCGCCACCAGAGTGGCCCCACTGGCCAGCGCCATTACCAGTTCCCATACCGAGGCGTCGAATCCCGGTGAGGCGAACTGCAGCACCCGGCAGCCGGGCCCGACCGCGAGCCGACCCATCTGCGCCGCCGACAGGCTGGTCAGCCCGGCATGCGAAACCGCCACTCCCTTGGGGGTCCCGGTGGATCCGGAGGTGTAGATCACGTAGGCCAGCTGTCCGTTCGCCGACCGCGTCGGCGGAGGTGACGTCGGGAGGTCGGCCAGCCGCTGCTGGACCTGCGGCTCATCCAGGCACGTCGCCGACCCCGCCAACGAGTCGGCCACCCCGTCGGCCAGGCCGCGGCGGGTCACGAGCAGCCCAGCCCGGCTGTCGGCCAGCATGAACTCCAGCCGCCGCGCCGGATAGCCCGGATCCAGCGGCAGGTACGCTGCCCCGGCCAGCCACACGGCCAGGATCGCGGTGACTATCTCCGTGCCCCGCTCCAGGCAGATCCCGACGAGCACCTCAGGCCCGGCCCCCGCCTCGGTCAACAGCCATGCCAGCCGCGACGCCCGAGCCACTAGTTCCCCATAGGTGACCTGCTCGTCCTCGCACGCCACCGCCACCGCGTCCGGCGTCAGGGCCGCCCGCGCGGTGATCCACTCCACCACCGTCCCGCCCGGCACCGCCGCTGCAGTGTCGTTCCAGCCCTGCGTCAGGAGCGCCCGCTCAGCCTGGCCGAGGATCTCCATCTGCCACGGCCGCGTTCCCGGACCGGCGGCTACCGTGGTCAGCACTCGGGCCAGGCAGTCGCTGACGGCCCGCGCTGTCGCCTCGTCGAACAGGTCGGCCGCGGCGACGACGGTCCCCCGCAGCCCGGCAGGGCCGCCCTCCCAGTCCCACTCCTCGACCAGGCTGATGTCCAGGTCGAAGCGGACCGCCGACTCCCCTGCCGGCATCCGCGTGGACCGCAGCCCAGGCAGGTCCACGTCTACCAGGGCGTATTCCGGCAATGCCAGCCGTACCTGGAACAGCGGGTGGCGTCCTACCCGCCGTTCGGGTGCGAGAATCTCGACCAGCCGCTCGAACGGCACGTTCTGGTGCTCCAGCGCGCCCAACCAGGATTCCCGCACTCGATTCAGCAGGTCGGTGAACGGCGGATCGCCGGACACATCAGCGCGCAGCACCAAGGTACTCGCAAAGGGCCCGACCAGGTCGTCGAGCGCCCTGTCGGTCCGCCCGGCGGCCGCAGTGCCAATCGGAATGTCCTGCCCCGCTCCCAGCCTCGACAACAGCACGGCCAACGCGACCTGCACCACCATGCACACCGTCACGCCCTGATCGCTGGCCAGCCCCGCCAGCCGCGCGTGCACGTCCGCGGGAACCACGAGCGGCACGCTGTGCCCTCGGTGGGTCGCCGAGGCCGGTCGCGGTCGGTCCGTCGGCAGCGCCAGCTCCGGCGGCGATCCGGCCAACGCCCGCCGCCACCATGCCTCCTGCCCGGCGATGAGGCTGCCTGGGTTGTCCTCGGAACCGAGCAGTTCCCGCTGGCCGAGCGCGTAGTCGGCGTACTGCATCGGCAGCGCCGCCCAGCCCGGCTCCCGGCCCGCCAGCCGCGCCGCATACGCAGTGCTGATGTCACGTCCCAGCACCTTCTCCGACCAGCCATCGGTCGCGATACCGTGGATCATCACCACCAACACGTGCACGCCGGGCCCGGCTGCCAACAGCCGGGCGCGCACCGGGACCTCCACGGTCAGGTCGAACGGCTCCGCCGCCGCCTGCGCCACCAGGTTGGCCACCTTGGGTTCCCCGGCTGCCTGCGTCACCGGCAGCGTCCAGCCCAGCTCCGCCATCGTCAGCACCCGCTGGCATGGCTCTCCATTCTCGGCGGGGAACACGGTACGCAGGATCTGATGTCGGCCGATCACATCCCCCAACGCCGCCTCGAGCGCCGCGGTGTTCAGCTTGCCTTCCAGCCGCAGGGCCACCGGTTCGTTATCGCTCGCGGACGGGCCTTCCCTCTGGGCGATGAACCACAGCCGCTCCTGGGCTAACGACAACGGGATCATCAGGGCTCCTCCTGCCTGCGCCTCAGCCGCGACGACGGCCTGGCTGATTTCTGCTTCACCTAGTTCGACCCGCAATCTCAGCCGCACCGCCGGTGGCGCCTCCCGAAACCGCGAAGAAGTCGTAGTCGGCTCCTGCCGGGTCCAGGTAGAGAACATCGGCGAGTTACCTCCCCCCGGCCTCCCCAGCGCCGACGCAGTCCCCGTCTCCGCAGTCAGTGTGCGACTATGCAAACTGGTTCCTGCTTCATCCGGTTCATCTGGTTCATTCGGATTCACCTTCGCCGGGCGGAGCCGGATCGGCTGCTGGCCCGCACGACGTCCGGCGCACCACCGTAGGCAGTACGCGGACTAGATTGGGGGCTCGGCATGAGGAAAGCATGCCATGTGCGGACGCCGCGATTTTAGGCCCTGGTACCGCAGCGGGCAGCAGAACGGTAGGCGATCAGACACCGCGGCGGGAAGCGGCTCCAGCAGCGACCGCCGCGACAGCGGGCCACGGAGGCGACACGGCCGAGCCCACACTATGGTGGAGATCAAATAGCTGACAGCACTTCCGCGTTGTCGGCAACCCCTCATGGTCACGTCCGCGGTCATAGTGGACGAGCCCGATATGTGCAGCTTCACCAAACCGGCAAGGTCGGCACCATGCCTGAATCGAGCTCCTCACCGCCCTTGCGCCCACCGCCGCCTCATCCGCCCCGGCCCGCGGCAGCCAGCTCCCGACCGTCTTCGAATTCGAACATTTCGACGCGCACGACTGTCTCGGACACCCTCGCGCCCGACCAGTCGGCCGTGGACGCCTAGCAAACACAAGGAACATCCCGTGGCCAGCGCAGAAACCATGAACGCGAACGCGACAATCATCAGAGTACTGTGCTAAAGGCAGTTACCCAGGTACTGTCTTGGGGACGAGGCACGCGCCTGAGCGCGGCGCACGGCTAAGGAGCGACTGATGACCAACCCGTTCGAAGACGAAAACGCGCAGTTCCTCGTGCTCAGGAACGCGGAGCACCAGTACTCCCTGTGGCCCACGTTCACCGATGTCCCACTAGGCTGGGACGTGGTCTTCGGCGAGGCATCGCGCCGGGAGTCATCGAGTACATCGAAAAGACATGGACCGATATTCTCCCACTCAGCCTCGTTGAAGCGATGCAGGGCCGTTAATCGGGCCCGTTGTCAGCGGACACGGCAGAATGGCTCTGGCGCGATTCCGTGATCCGTCCCTGGCGGTCTTGGTGAGGTTCGCAATGACCCTGATTCTAGCGGAGCCAGGGGTCGGGTGTACGGGTTCGTGCTTTTAGTCAGGCGTATGTTATACCGCCTGAAGGGTTCCAAAACCTTGCCGTAGCCTCTGGCCTGCAGTTTTTGCTGATCGTCACGCAGCCTGCTGATACTCGTGGATCAGCCGCCAGAATGTTTCTTCGCCGAATTCGCGCATTGGCGCGATCTGTGACCGGGTCCTGGCTGTCGTCGTGGTCGGGTGGCCGAAGGTCCCGGCCATGGTGCGGGCGGTGACCGTTGTAGTGCGCCGCATACTCGGCCAGGACCGCCCACAGGTGCCGCTCTCCTATGATGAGCATCCGGTCCGTGCACTCGGCGCGGACCGTGAAGGGTTCCAATACCTCGTCATCGGCTCTGACCTGCGACGTTATGGCTGGGCTGCTGAACGTCATGCGGCCCGTTCATACTCGTGGATCAGGCCGCCGAGGACATTGCGGCGCTGTATCCGCACCGCGGCCAGACCGGAAATCGGGTCGGAGACGATGCTGCCGCTGTCTGGTGGCCGCAGCTTCCGTGCCCGGTGCGGGCGACGCTGGTTGTAATGCGTGACGTACTCGTCCAGGACGACGCGCAGGTGCCGTGGCCCGGTGATCAGCATCCGGTCGGTGCACTCAGACCGGGCTGTCCGTACCCATCTTTCGGCATAAGCGTTGTCCCTGGGCTTGCGCGCGCGGGCTGCGGGGAGGAATCTTCATGGCCTCAATGCCGGCGTCGGCCGGACTGCGTCGAACGCCTCGGGGAGCTGCCCGGCACGGTCGCGGACCCCCTACGGCAGGTCCATCGCGCTGCGTGACCGGGAGCTCCGCCGACAAAGGGCGCCCGAGCCGTGTGGGTACCGGAAATTGAGCCACCCTACGCGATCTGGGAATATTCGTGAATCAGGCCTCCGGGTCGGTCCCGGCACAGGACCCCGGACATTTGCCCCCAGAGAGGGCGGATGCGCGCGCCCGGCGAGCGGGCTCTGTTTCAGTGCCCGGTGTGGCCGGTGCGTGTCGTAATGATCGATGTACTCGCCCAAGCGCAGGTGCCGCTCGCCGGTGATCAGCATCCGGGCCGGGCACTCGCGGCGGGCGCTGGCGATCCAGCGTCCCGCGATCGCGCTCGCTCGCGGCGCCCGCACCGGGCTCTTGATGATCCGGATCGCGGCCGCGGTCGGCTTCCAGGAACTTCCGCCAGGCCTGCCCGGAGCGCCGGGTTGCGAGATCGATGTCCGCATTCTTGAGGATCTGCCAGACTGCGGACGGCGCGAGCTTGTACCCGAGGCCGTGCAACTCGCCTGGTGCGCCAGTATCCCAGCCTGGGTTGGCGCGGGCCATCTCCAGCACCAGCGCGCGGATGGCCTGCGCCGTGGGGGCCGTCCCCGCGTGCGCCGCGGATAGGCCCACCGCCGGCGGACCAGGTCAACATGCCATCGCAGCAAGGTCTGCGGGGAGACGATCAGGCGCAGGCGGGGAAGCTGGGCGCCGGGCAGCAGCCGGGCCAGGGCGGCCAGAACCGCCCGGTCGGCCCACGACAGCCTCAGCGTCTTGGCCTGCCGCTGGAGCATGGCGACTCGGCGGCGCAAGATGAGGATCGCGGCGTCCTTGGCCCGGTCGGAGCGGGCCAGCAAAGCGAGCCAGCCGGACGCCCGGAGAACCGCCAGGCAAGCAAGTCGTAGTGACATGCGTACTGACAGTGCCGGACTCCCCCGCAGCCGGGTCGCGACTTGCCTGACGAGCTGTCAGGCTGCCCGTCCGCATTCGTTGATCATTCCCCGGCTGAGCTGCGTGGTGCGCCCGCGGGAGCGGGTACTGGTTCCGCGAAGGGCCTGCAATCACGTGTGGTAGGCGTCAGCGCGGTGCCGGATCGCGGTGACGCTGACAATGTGGCTGGTGTCGTCGATCCGGTAAAGGATGCGGTAGGTGCCGCGTCGTGCTGACCACGCGGGCGCCATCGGCGGGTCCAGGGGCTTGCCGACCCGCCGTGGATTGTCCAGCAGCGGCCCGGTGATGAATTTGTATGCGGCGGTGGCCACCTTCTCGGGAAGCACGTCGGTCAGGGCTCTGGCGGCAGGGCCAGCGATGCGCAGCCGGTAGCGGGCACTCACCTGGGCCCGCGGCGGGCGTCGCGCATCGCGTGCGCGAGCTGGTCGGCGTCAAGGTAGTCGCCGGAGGCGATGGCCGCCTCTCCCTCGCGGTGCGCAGTGAGCAGCGCGGCGTCGGAGAGCACCGCGATGGTTTCCTGCATGGCGTCGTAGTCATCAGCGGACAGCAGCACCGCGGTGCGGTGGCCGTTGCGGGTGATCTCGAACCGCTCGTGGGTGGAGGCGGCCTGGTCGATCAGCTTGGACAGTTGCGACCGGGCATCCGCGACAGGCAGTGTCGTCATGTACACAACTATAGCGCATATCATTAACATGCACTACATTAACGCTTACCCAGCCTGCGACCGAACCACCGTTGCCCGCGCAAGCCGGTCGAGCGGGTCTCCTCACCCAT
>JASHUI010000694.1:0-7508 GCA_030040095.1 Streptosporangiaceae bacterium
CCGCCTGGGAGCGGCCCGGGCCGGGCCAGCCGAACCCGGGCGAGCGGCCGCAGAGCGAGAGCGGAGGGCGCGGGTGACCTCGGCGGGCGCTGAGCCTGGACCCGACGGGCTGCTGCGCTGCCCGTGGGCCTTGGGCAGCCCCGACTACCTCGTCTACCACGATGACGAGTGGGGACGGCCGGTGCGCGACGACACCGGCATGTTCGAGCGGCTCTGCCTCGAGGCGTTCCAGTCCGGCCTGTCCTGGCTGACGATCTTGCGCAAGCGGGAGGGGTTCCGCGCCGCGTTCGCCGGGTTCGACATCGAGGCGGTGGCGAGGTTCGGCTCGGACGAGGTGGTCCGGCTGCTCGCCGACACTCGCATCGTCAGGAACCGGGCCAAGATCGAGGCCGCCATCGGCAACGCCCGGGCCGCGCTCACGCTGCCCGGCGGCCTGGCCGCCCTGGTCTGGTCGTATGCCGGCGGCCAGGACCGGGCCCCGGTGACCCTGGACGAGGTGCCGTCCTGGACGCCGGAGTCAAAGGCGCTCTCCAAGGATCTGAGACGCCGCGGGTTCTCCTTCACCGGCCCGGTGACCGCCTACGCCACCCTGCAGGCCTGCGGCGTGGTGGACGATCACCTTCAGGCCTGCTTCCGCCGGGGCGCGTACGCTTCGTGACCGCCGTGACCGCCGTGCGGCCATTCCCGCACGAGCGCCTCAGCGGGCGGCCATTCTCGCACTGAGCCTGCGAATGGCAGGAACCGGATGTCAGGGTCGATTCAACGCATCTTTCGTGCGCCGGACCTAGCGTGCCAGACTAGGCATGGGGGGCACGGAGGCGATGTGACAGAGGCCTGCGACGCTCCCCCGGGCGTGGATACCACCCGGCCGAGCCCGGCCCGGCTGTACGACTACTTCCTGGGCGGGACCAACAATTTCGCGATCGACCGGCGGGCCGCGGAGCGGCTGAGGGCCCAGGCCCCGGACGTGGTCGATGCCATGTGGGCCAACCGCGGCTTCCACGGGCGGGCCGCGGTGTGGATGGCCGAGCGAGGAATCCGGCAGTTCATCGACATCGGCTCCGGGCTGCCCACGCAGAACAACACCCACCAGGCGGTGCAGCGGGTGGCCCCGGGCATCCGCGTGGTGTACGTGGACATCGACCCGATGGTGGCCGCGCAGGCCGCCCCGCTCCTGGCCGGCGACGGCACCACCACCGTCATCGTCGGCGACATGCGCGACCCCGCCTCCGTGCTCGCGGATCCGCGGCTGCGCTCGCTGATCCACTTCGCCGAGCCTGCCGGGGTCCTGATGAGCGCGGTCGTGCACTTCGTGGCCAGCGAGGCCGACCCGTGGGGCCTGGTGGCCGCCTACATGGCCGCGGTGGCGCCGGGCAGCTATCTCGCGCTGTCGCACGGCACCTACGAGAATCTGCCGCCGCGCGCCCTTATGGCGGGCCTGGAGACCTACGCGCAGGCCACCGAGCACGCCTACCCGCGATCCAGGGCCGAGATCGAGCGGTTCTTCGACGGGCTGGAGCTGATGCCGGCCTATCCCGGCGCCGCCGCGGCCCTCACCTACGTGGGCCTGTGGGGCGCCGAAGACCCCGACGCGGCCGACAGCGACGGGTCCCGCGCGATGTACTGCGGGGTCGCGCGGCGCCCGTGACCGGCACCGGGAGAGGACATGACCGGATCGGCGAGCCGCGGTCCGCTCCGGCGGCCGCCGCGGACGCGCAGGGCGCGCACCGCGACGAGGCGAGGGGCGTCTACTGTGGCGTCGCGGTGCCCGTGATGTCCCCGCGATCCCCCCAGCACCGAGCACAGCGGAGGCGAGATGACTGAAGGGACGGCCAAGCCGACCGTCTCGAGCCTGGGCATCGACCTTGGCGCGCTGAACTGGCGGCGGTCCGGCGAGACCGACGGCTGCGTCGAGATAGCGTTCGTCGCCGGTGCCCGGGGTGCCGGTGCCGGGGGCGGTCGCAGCGAGCGCCGCGGCACGGAGTGGGTGCTCATGCGCGTGGCCGGCGACCCGGAAGGGCGGGTGCTGGTCTACGACAGGAACGAGTGGGTGTGCTTCCTTGACGGGGTGCGCGGCGGCGAGTTCGACGACGCGGCCGGCTGACGTTCGACGCCGGCCGCCGATGCCGGGCCATTACCCTGTCCTTCACGGTAACCGACCCAGCCGATACTCAAATGAGACGAAACCGACGCCCAGCCGATGATGACAACGTTTGTGATTCACAACTTATGTAGGGCTATGCTGAAAGGGACGTCCTGTCAAGGAGGCAACCGCCGATGAGCGACGACGCCTACGGGGCAACCGTCGCCAAGCGGCGGCTGGCTCGCCGCCTCACCGAATTGCGGCGCGCGTCCGGGCACACCGCCAACCACGTCTGCGACCTGCTGGACTGGGGCCGGGGCAAGGTGGGCAGGTTCGAGGCCAACCACTGGAAGCGCCCCGAGATGAGCGACATCAGGGACCTGCTCCGGGTCTACGGGGTCGACGACGACGAGCGGGCGGATCTCGAGACGCTCGCCATGAAGGCGCGGGTCAAGCCCTGGTGGCGGGACTACTCCGACGTGTTCGAGAACGAGTTCGCGGGCTTCGAGAACGACGCGGTCCAGATCCGGGTCTGCATGCCCCTCCTTGTTCCCGGCCTGCTGCAGACCAGGGACTACGCCGAGGCGGTCCTGCGGGTCGCACCCAGGCCGCCGACCTGGCGGGCGCGGGCGACCGAAGCCCGGATACGGCGTCAGCAGATCCTCGACCGCACCGACGGCACCGCGCCGAGGCTGGTCGCCGTGATCACCGAGGCGTCGCTGATGTACCGGTGGGGCAGCAAGAACGAACGGCGGGAGCAGATCGATCACCTGGTGAAGATGGCCAGCCACCCGAACGTGGAGTTGCGGATCCAGCGCTTCGCCGACGGACCGCACCGCGGCCTGTGGTCCATGATCGACATCTTCGACTTCGAGGGCGACGAGCCGAGCGTCGTCTATCTGGAATCCGACACCGCCATCCAGGAGGTGACCGCCAGCGACGATGTGATGGCCTACGTCGAGGGGTTCAGCCGGTCTCGCGATTCGGCGCTCGAGCCCGCCGACACCACGCAGTACCTCAAGCATCTAGCTGAACAACTGGAGTAAGCATGTCTGACCTGTCTCGAGCCGTCTGGCGCAAGGCCAGTCTCAGCGCGACGAACGGGGGCTGCGTGGAGATCGCAGCCAACCTGCCTGGCGTGATCGCCGTCAGGGACAGCAAGCGCCCGGAGGGCGGGGCCCACCTGGTCAGCAGGTCCGCGTTCGCGGCCTTCCTCGCGGATGCGCGGGCCGGCCGGTACGACCTCGGAGCCCCCGGCCAGAACTGAGCACGATCCCCGCACATGAAGAATCCCCCGGGCTCTCCCCCCGGGGGATTCTTCATGTGCTGAGCCTGTCTCGAGGCCAGGCGGCCAGGCCTGGTCAGGGTCCGGTCCGCCGCGAGTGTGACGTTACCGGTTCGACACGCCCCGTGACTACAGGCTCTGGTCCCTTCCTTGTTGCCTCGAGGCCACGCTTCCGTCACTATCGCGGCGCTAGCGCCTCGACATGGACGTGCCATTGGCCCGGTTCTTTTTGGGTCGTTACCATTGCGTAGGGTTGGACCCGACTCATAATCTGTGTTTCACAGATGTCTGAGTCCGAAAGGCGGGAGGACCATGCTACCGTCGCCCGCCGAGGGCGGGCCGGACCGCCGCGGCGTCGCCGGCCATTCCGCCGCTGACCACGGTTTCATGGCGGCGCCGCTGGCCGAGGCATTCGGCACGGAGGGCTCGCTGGCCGAGGCGAGCATCAGTGCCGGAGGGTGCTTCGCGCGGCCCCTGCCACTCGATCCCACCTGCGCCGGGGCGGCGAGGAGCATGTTCCGCGAGGCCGTCGCCGGCATCGGACTGCCGGGCGACCTGGTGCACGACGGCGTCACCATGGCCAGCGAGCTCGCGGCCAACACCCTGCACGCACAGGGAAACGTGGAGTTCAGCGGGACCAGCCAGCGGCCGGTGAGCGGCTTCCCGGAGCTGTGGGTCTACCTGCGCGGCACCGGCTCGCGGTGCGAGGTGGTGTGCAAGGTCTTCGACTCCCAGCCGGGCTGGAAGAAGGGCAGCCTCCCGGACGTGAAGGTGCGGTCCAAGGAAGGCGTGAACGGCCGCGGCCTGCAGGTGGTGGACGGGCTGTCGGCCGGCGAGTGGGGCGCGCACCTGACCCGCGGGCGGCTGGGCAGCTGGAAGGTCTCCGGCAAGGCCGTCTGGTTCGCGCTGCGAGTGCCGCCGGGCAGCGACGCCGCCCACTTCGGCCAGCCCGAGTTCAGCTCGTACCAGGCGGTCAACGAGCTCGAGGCCATGCTGGCCGGCCGGGGTCTGGGCGGGCGCATGGTCCGGGCCGACGAGCCGGCCGCGGTCATGTCGGTGCTGTCGGTCAGCCAGGATCTGACCGTGTGGTGCCACGCGGGCACGGCCTCGTTCCGGGCCGCGGACGGGCAGTACCAGCGGCTGAGCATGTCCGACCTGGTCGATGTGGCCGAGCAGATCGTGTGGGCGCACGAGGAGTTGCGCGCCGCCGCCAGCGCCGCCGTCAGCGCCTGACCCGCGCCTACTCGTCGGCAGGCCCCTCCACGGCAGGCCCATCCTCGGCAGCAGCCAGGCAGCAGTCCACGAACCGGGAGGCGGCGGGCAGCAGCCGGGCCGATTCAACGTCGAACACCTTGGCCGCCTGCTGCCCGGCCCACCCGGCGGGCAGCAGGCCGGCCGGCAGACCCGGGTCGCGGAACAGGAACTTCCGCCACTCGTGGACGAGCCGGCTGCGCACCGCGAAGACCACCTCGTCGGGCGCGTCCGGCCCGGCCGGGGCCACCAGGGTGGCGGCCAGCGCCAGCCAGCCCTGGTAGGCGTGGGACAGCCCGTCCAGGTCCCAGGCCCGGGCGGCCAGGCCGCGGGCGTCGCCGTCGTAGCTGGCGGCGAACCGTTCCGCCCGGACCCGTTCGGTCTGTAGCAGCCCCTCGAGCTCACGCGAGGGGCGCGGGCTGATCCAGGCCGTCTCGTCGATCGGGGCGTACCCCAGGTAGCCGAGGGCCGCCCGGAGCCGGTCCCGGCGCGCCCGCTCCCGCACCCGCTCGACCACCACGACGTGCCACCGGCCATCCCAGCCTGGGTCGCCGTGCCGGTAGATCCGCTCGGCCGCCTCGTCCAGCCTGCGGACCGCCCGTGGCGTCAGCTCATAGCCCGCCCCGTCCGGCAGCCGGACCGGGACCAGCCAGCCCTGCCTGGCCATCCGGGACACGGCCGTGCGCACCGCGGGGGCGGTGATCCCCAGCGGCGCCAGCAGCCGGACCAGGGCCGCCACCGGTGCCCGGGCGCCGCGCGAGCGCAGATGGTCCCCGTACAGGTCGAAGAGCGCCGATCTCGCGTCCACGTCCCCAGTGTCGCCTGGCCTTCGCCGGTCCGCGAGGCCCCCGGCCGCGCCGCGCCGGGCGGCATCGCGTGGGACTGCTGATCGTTAGCACTGCGGGCCGGAACTCTGGATAATAGAGGTACTGATCGACATGGTTGTGGCTGGCCGGTCCCGCCAGGCACCCGAGCAGGCGCCGCAGGCCTCCGGCGAGGCTTCTGCGGCCCCCAGGTAGGAAAGGGGATGGCGGATGGCGGCGATGAAGCCGCGGACGGGCGACGGTCCACTCGAGGTCACCAAGGAAGGCCGCGGCATCGTGATGCGGGTCCCGCTCGAGGGCGGCGGGCGGCTGGTGGTCGAGTTGTCGCCGGACGAGGCGGTCGCGCTTGGTGAAGCGCTCAAGTCGGCCGTCGGCTGAGCCGTGCTCCGAGGGGACTCGAAGGCATCCGGCGTTCACTCGGACCGCTTGACCGCGGCCAGCAGGCCATCGCCTACCGGCAGCAGCAGCGGCACGAGGCGCTCGTCCATCCGCACCTGCTCGCAGAGTTCCCGCACCGCCACCGCGGCCGGGTCGCCGCAGCCAGGGTCGGCGACGCGGCCGTGCGACAGCGCGTTGTCGAAGATCACCACGCCGCCGGACCGCAGCAGCCGCATCGCGGCGGCCAGGTACTCGGGGTACTCATGCGGGTCGGCGTCACAGAAGACCAGGTCGTAATTACCGTCCGCGAGGCGGGGGAGGACCTCGAGGGCCCGGCCGCTGATCAGCCGGTAGCGGCCGGCGGGGAAGCCGGCCGCGACGAACACCGCGCGCGCCAGCCGCTGATGCTCCTGTTCGACATCCACGCTGGTCAGGACCGATCCAGGGCGCATGCCGCGGAGCAGCCAGAGGCCCGAGGCGCCGCATCCTGTGCCGATCTCGACCACCGACCTGGCGCCGATCGCCGCCGCCGCGAACCGCAGGGCGGCGCCCGTGACCGGTCCTACCGGCTCGGCCCCGCCGACCTCGGCGGCGTTCCTCCTGGCCGTGAGCAGCGGCTCGTCCTCGGGCAGGAAGTCGTCGACATAGGCCAGGGTGACCGGCGCGCTCACGATGGTTCCCTCCGGGGCGAGGTCGTGCTCTCGCTCCGCAGCCTAGCCTCACCGGCCGTGACTTCGGGAACGGACAGGATGTCCGGGCCGTTGACCTTACGCCGGGAAGCGCCGGCGGACCCCGGGCGTTGCACAATGGAGTGGGAGCAGTGGAAGGGGGATAGCCCGTGAACGAGGGCCAGCCGCTGCAGTCCACCGAATGGACGCCTCCCACCTGGGACGAGGTGGTGCGGGCGCACTCAGCCCGGGTTTACCGGCTTGCCTACCGGCTGACCGGCAACACCCACGACGCCGAGGACCTCACCCAGGAAGTCTTCGTGCGGGTCTTCCGGTCGCTGTCCAGCTATACGCCGGGCACGTTCGAGGGCTGGCTGCACCGGATCACCACGAACCTGTTCCTCGACATGGCCCGCCGCCGGCAGCGAATCCGGTTCGAGGGCCTGGGCGACGAGACCGCGGCGCGCCTGGGCGACGGGGGGCGCTCGCCGGCCGATGCCTTCGACGACCGGCACCTGGACAGCGACATCCAGGCCGCGCTGAAGGCGCTCGCGCCCGAGTACCGGGCCGCGGTCATTCTCTGTGACATCGAGGGCCTCTCCTACGAGGAGATTGCCGCCGCCCTCGGGATCAAGCTGGGCACCGTCCGCAGCCGGATACACCGGGGCCGGGCCCAGTTGCGCGCCGCGCTCGAACACCGCCGCCCGCGGCGCGTGAGCGAGGTCCCGGCCCCGCGGGGCCCGATAGCGGCCCGTCTCGCACCGGGAGGCCAGTCGTGAGCCATCTCGGGCACCGGCTTTCGGCCCTGATCGACGGGGAACTCGACGCCGACGAGCGCGACCGGGTCCTGGTGCACCTGGCCGGGTGCGAGCTGTGCCGGGGCGAGGCCGTGGCGCTGCGCACGCTGAAGCGGCGGATGAACGCCCTGGGCGAGGCCGCTGCCGACTCGGCGCTGACCCTCCGGCTGATGGGCCTGGCCCGGTCCGGGCCGCCGCCCTCGGGCCCGTGGCCCGGTCAGG